>DASSAV010000369.1:0-7277 GCA_035699265.1 Rhodothermales bacterium | reverse complement strand
ATGACCACGTGGACGCCGTTGGTGAGGGTGATTTCGGTGACGCCCAGTTCCGGGGTGGTCTTCGTCGAGGTGACGGCAGCGGGGGCCGGGACGCTGGAGACGAGCGGCTCGTCGGTGACGGTATCGACGTAGGGTTCGACCTGCTTTTGCTCGACCTGCTGGAAAACGGCGGCCAGTTGCTCTTCGGTCGGTTTGGCCAGGCCATCCTTCTCCGGCATCGTGACGATGACGGCGCGGTTGCTGTCGGCCAGGAGCCGGTCGGCGCGCCGGTTGACGTCCTGCACGGTAATCTGGGGCAGCAGCTTCTGCACGAGTTCGTACTCGTACGCGATGCCGGGGATGGGTTCGCCTTCGAGGAAGTTGGAGACGTACTCGCGCGCGTAGCCGGCCGAGTTGGTGTTCTCCCGTTCGGCATAGGCCTTCTCGTAGGCGCGCAGGACCTCACTTTTCCGCCGGGCCAGCTCGGTGGTAGTGAAGCCGTAGCGGCGCGCGCGGGCGGCTTCGGTGGCGAGGGCTTCGAGGCCCGTCAGGATGCTGTCCTCCTGCACCTGGGCAAAGAGGCCGTAGACCTGGGTGGGACGGACGACGTCGTAGGAATGGACGCTGGCGCCCAGGAACGGCGGGTTGGGCTGGTGGGTGATGTCGCTGAAGCGCTGGTTCAGCATGCCGTTTGCGAGGCCGTCGATCAAGTGCTTGCGGTACTGGGCGACGGTGCTGTCCTCTTCGCTGGGCCGGATGTAGTTGATTTCGACGGTGGTGTAGGGGTACTCCTCGTCCGCGATGACGAGGTAGGAGGGTGCGGTCCGAGCCGGCACGGAGAGGTCGGGGCGCGCGGTGGGATCGGCGGGGTCGGTGAGGTTGGAGAAGTGCTCCTTGATGAGCTGTTCGTAGCGGTCCACGTCGAAGTCGCCCACGGCGACGACCGCCATCAGCTCGGGGCGGTACCAGGTCTCGTAGAACTGCCGCAGCTCTTCGGAGGTCGTGCTGCGGATGACGTCGGGTGTGGCGGCGAACAGGAGGTCGGCGTAGGAGGATCCCCTCAGGAGGAAGGGGTAGCGTTGTTCGAGGATGCGGCCCTGTACATTTTCGCGGCGGGCGCGCCATTCCTCTACGATGACGCCGCGTTCCTTGGCGACCTCTTCCGGTGAGAGCGTGGCGTGTGCGGCCCAGTCCTCCAGCACCTCGAAGGACTTGGTGACGATGTCGGTGCTGTCGGTGGGGATAGTGAGTTGGTAGACCGTTTCGTCGAGCGCCGTGTAGGCGTTCACATCGGCTCCGAACTTCATGCCGGTGCGTTCGAGGAAGTTGACGAGGCTCTGTTTGGGGAAGTGCTCGGTGCCGTTGAACAGCATGTGCTCGACGAAGTGGGCAGCGCCGTACTGGCCGGGGTCTTCCATCGCAGTGCCGGCATCGACGGCCAGGCGAAGTTCGGCGCGGTCCCGGGGCTCCTCGTTATGCCGGATATAGTAGCGGACGCCGTTGGGCAGGATGCCCGTGCGGACGTTGGGGTCGACCGGAAGGAGCGTGGTGTCGGCGGCCGGCTGCATCGACGGGGCGGCGGGCATGACCGGGGCATTGGGCGGCAGGGCCGCGTCGCTCTGCAGCGGCGGCGGGGGGGCAGCCTGGCGGGATGACGTGCAGGCGCCGAGGCTTGCGGCGAGGAGGGCGAAGATGAGGAGGGCGCGGTTGGAGGACATTGGACCAATGCGTAATGAGGAATGGTAGGGGCGGGGGTCAGCTTATCCGGTCAAGAGACCTGACAGGTTTCCGAGACCTGCCAGGTCTTCCTCAAAGGTGATGATGAAGATGATGCTCTTTGGGGCGGGATTCAACGTTGGATTTAGGGCCGGCGGGAGGTGGCGCGGTGGACCGTTTCCAACCCCTTTGTTACAAGTAAATCCGTCATTCTCGTGTAGTTACCGCATGTTCACAGACCCTCGCTTGTATACGGGCGTATGCTACCTTACGCTTTCAGGCAGCTACTTGCGATGCAGTCCGGTGCACGGGGGCGGCTGTGGAACGAGCGGCCTGATGCAGTTCAGACGGACTGGCAGCGCGAATATATTTGGTGCGCAATAGCGTAACAAATACTTCGCCCCTTTCCGCCGGCCGCGTCGGGTCAATGTGCGTGTGATTTAAGGGTCGGTGTCGTGAAACTGGTCATTTTCGGACTTACGATCAGCTCCTCGTGGGGCAACGGACATGCCACGCTGTGGCGCGGGTTGTGCCGGGCGCTCATCCGCCGGAAGCACCAGGTCATATTCTTCGAGCGCGACGTTCCCTACTACGCCGACCACCGGGATTTTACGGAACTGCCCGGTGGATCGCTCCTCCTGTACGACGATTGGCAAAATGTGTTGCCGACGGCACGGCAACACCTCGCCGACGCCGACGTGGCGATGGTTACGTCGTACTGTCCGGACGGGGTCGCGGCATGCGACCTGGTGCTTTCCTCGCCAGCCGCCATCCGTACGTTTTACGACCTGGACACGCCGGTTACGCTCGACCAGCTTCGCTCGGGGCGGCCGGTGAGCTACCTGCCGCCGGATGGCCTGGGCGGCTTCGACCTGGTGTTGAGCTACACGGGGGGGCGGGCGCTGGAGGAACTGCGGACGCGGCTGGGCGCCCGGCGGGTAGCGCCGCTGTACGGCAGCGTGGACCCGGAAGCGCATTACCGCGTGGACGCCCGGCCCGCGTTCCAGGCCGACCTGTCGTATCTGGGCACGTACGCGGAGGACCGGCAGGCAGCGCTGGAGGCGTTGCTCGTTGAACCGGCGCGGCGCCTGCCGGGGAAGCGGTTCGTGATCGGGGGCGCCCAGTACCCGCACGACTTTCCGTGGGCGGACAACATCTTTTTCGTGCGGCACCTCGATCCACCGCAGCACCCGGCGTTTTACAGCTCGTCGCCGTGGACGCTCAACATCACGCGGCGGGCGATGGCCGAGATGGGATATTGCCCGTCGGGCAGGCTGTTCGAGGCGGCGGCGTGCGGGACGGCGATCCTGACCGACTGGTGGGAGGGGCTGGACGACTTCTTCGCGCCGGGCTCGGAGGTCGTCCCGGTGCGGGAGACGGAGGACACCGTCACGGCGCTGGAAATGGGGGAGGACGAGGTAGGGCGTATCGCACGTGCCGCGCAGGAACGGGCGCTTTCAGAGCACACGGCGGAGCACCGAGTGCGCGACCTGGAGGCGGCGCTTGAGGCAGTTAACAGTGAGCAATTAACAGTGGGCAGTTAACAGTGACGGGTTGACGCTTATGTGGGGGATCATACCGGCGGCGGGGGCGGGGAGCCGGATTCAGCCGCTCGCTTTTTCGAAGGAATTGCTTCCGGTGGGCAGCCGGGTGGACCGGGGGACCGAGCGCCCGCGGGCGGTGAGCGAGTACCTGGTGGAGCGCCTGATCCTGGCCGGGGCGACGAAGATCTGCTTCGTCATCTCGCCGGGGAAATCCGACATTCTGGAGTATTACGGCGGCAGCATCGGGTCGGCGAGCATCGCGTACGTGGTGCAGCCGAAGCCGGCGGGGCTGTGCGACGCGCTCTTTCGGGCGCTTCCGCTCGTCTCGCCCGAGGAGCCCGTAGCCATCGGCCTGCCGGACACGATCTGGTTTCCGGCGGACGGACTGCGGGCGCTGCCGGACGACCTGCTGTCGTTCCTGCTGTTTCCGGTCGAACACCCCGAGTATTTCGACGCCGTGGTGACCGATGAGAAGGGAGACGTGCGGGAGATCCAGGTGAAGCAGCAGGGAGCCATGTCCGATTGGATCTGGGGTGCCTTCAAGATGCCGGGCGCCGTATTCCACGCGTTGCACGCCCTGTGGCGGGAGCCGGGGCGGGGCGACGAGTACATGGGCACGCTCGTCAACGCCTACCTGGCGCGGGGAGGCAGGGCGAAGGGCGTCCGGGCCGGGCAGGCGTACGTCGACGTCGGCACACTGCACGGATACCGGAAAGCGATCACGTTGTTGAGCAGCAAGACGGGCGAGGGCGCGCCTGCACACGCCGCGACGGACGCCCCGCTTGCCGGGGGCGACGGGCTCGGGCGGCTGGTTCCGCTCAAGGCGGCGCACCTGGACGACGTCGCGGCAGAAACGATACCGATAGCGTCAATCGAGAAGGAAGTATGATACCGACGGTCGCAACTGAGAAACCGACGCGAGAACAGATACAACGGAAGGTGCTGGAGCTCGGAGAGTGGTTCCAGAACATGAACCTGATGGGCGTGTGGACGGCGCCGAATCACTTCCTCGGGGACTATCCCGGCTTCAAGTGGCGCACGTTCGAGCACGCGATCCCGGACGACCTTACCGGAAAGACGGTACTGGACATCGGCTGCAACGCCGGGTTTTACTCCATCGAAATGAAGCGGCGGGGAGCCGAGCGGGTACTGGGGATCGATTTCGACGAGGACTATCTGGCACAGGCCCGGTTCGCCGCCGAGGTGTCCGGCTGCGACATCGAGTTTCGGAAGCTCTCCGTGTACGATGTGGCCCGGCTGGGGGAGACCTTCGACGTGGTGATCTTCATGGGCGTGCTGTACCACCTGCGATATCCGCTCCTCGCGCTCGACCTGATCCACGAGTACGCCGCGCGCGACCTGCTCATCTTTCAGTCTATGCAGCGGGGGAGCGAGCGTGTGGACGAGGTGCGGGAGGACTACGACTTCTGGGAAACTGACCACTTCGGCCGGTCCGGCTACCCCAGGATGCACTTCGTGGAGCACAAGTATTCGGGCGACCCGACGAACTGGTGGATTCCGAACCGGGCGTGTACGGAAGCCATGCTGCGGAGCGCAGGATTCGAGATCACGAGCCACCCCGAGGAGGAGGTGTACATCTGCAGGTGGGCGGAAACGGACGTGGAGCCGATGACGTGCTTTTCGGAGTTGAATGTTGAAGATTAGAAAGTTGAAGGCTGGGAGGTAGGGCCTCAGCTTGATAGCGTCGACAGAAAACGGATGAGGATATGGTTGAAGCGGTGATGTTGTGGAACGAGCCGAACAACAAGTCGCACTGGATGTTCGAGGTCGATCCCGAGTGGAAGCTGTTTGCGGAGATGACCGGGCTGGCGGGCGAGGCCGTGGCGGCGGAGCGTCCGGGCCTGACGCGCGTGCTGGGCGGAATCTCGCCCATCGACGCCGGCTTCATGCAGCGGATGAAGGACTACGGTGTGCTGGACCACGTGGACGCCGTCGCCGTGCACGGATTTCCGCTCGACTGGAATCACTGGAAGCTCGACGAGTGGCCGGACAAGATCGACGAGATCCGTGCCGTGACCGACCTGCCGATCTGGGTCTCGGAGGTGGGGATCTCGACGTTCGGCGCGGAGGAGGTGCAGGACTTCGGACTGCGGCGCACGGCGGAGCTGCTGACCGGCCGGGCGCCGCGCATCCACTGGTACAGCCTGTACGACCTCCCGAAGACGTGGCCCGCGACGACGCGCCACCGCGAGGCGGAGGGGTCTTCCTACTACCGCCACTTCTACATGGGCCTGCTGCGGGAGGACGGGACGCCCAAGATCGCGCTGGAACGCTTCCAGGACTACACGCCCGAGTTCGGCCTGTGCCAGTGGTTTCACTTCGAGGACCACCGGCTGGACGAGGCCGTGGCGTGGATGAAGCGGCTGGGGGTGACCTATCTCCGCACCGGGATTAGCTGGGCGGACAGCTTCAGGCCCAACGCGGATGCGTGGTTCGACCGGCAGATGGAGGCCCTGCAAGACTTCAACGTGACCGTGACGTTCTGCTTTACGCCGGAGCACCGGGGGATCGAGCCGCATTATACGAGTCCGCCGCAGCAGGCGGAGGAGTTCGCGGAATTTTGCGCGCGCATCGTGGGGCGGTACGCGCCGGCCACGCCGCCGGTGATTTCGGGAGCCGGGCAGATGGTGGGGGCTGCAGCGCCGGTGGTGGTTACGATGTGAGGGTCGGAGAGTAGGGGAGCTGATCAGAATGCGAGCATCAGAGAGCAGATTGCTGGAGCAATTGTGTGGGCGGGTCCCTGGGGCAGCGTGTCCGAGGGTTGCTGTCGTCTCTGCACATCCGGACGATGAGGTGATCGGGGCGGGGTCGCGGCTGCCGCGCTTGCGGGATGTGATCGTGGTGCAGGTGACGGACGGGGCGCCCCGGAATGAGCAGGACGCGCAGGCGGCAGGGTTCGGGAGCCGGGAGGCGTATGCGCGGGCCCGGCGGGAGGAACTGGTTTCGGCGCTGGGTCTGGCGGGGATTGGGGCGGAGCAGACGCGGGAGGTCGGGCTTGTGGACCAGGAGGCGTCGCACCACCTGGCGGAACTGGCGTGGACGCTGGCGCACCTGTTCCGACGGGAGCGGCCGGAGGTGGTGGTGACGCACCCCTACGAGGGCGGGCACCCCGACCACGACGCGACGGCGTTCGCGGTGCATGCGGCCCGCGGGCTGCTCGGCCGCCGGGGAGAGGCCGCGCCGGTTGTGGTCGAGATGGCCTCGTACCACAACAGCGCCGGTTCGATGGCCACGTGCACGTTCCTGCCGAATGGGAGCGGGGAGGTGACGCTGGACCTGGAGGACGGGGAGCGGGCGCTGAAGGAGAGAATGATGGCGTGTTTCACGAGTCAGCAGGAGACGCTCCGGGGATTTCCCCGTGACCGCGAAGCGTTCCGCCTGGCGCCGGGGTACGACTTTTCACGCCCGCCGCACGAGGGCGTGCTGTTGTACGAAATGTTCGACTGGGGGCTCACGGGGGAACAGTGGCGATCGCTGGCTGAGGCGGCCGGCAGAGAGTTGAAGGTTGAAGGTTTGGAAGGTTGAAGGTTTGGGAGGGGACAGGGCGACTCACCGGGTCGCCCCTACGGAATTTGTGTGGGGATCTCGATAGGGTAAACGCATGGGGTTGACGGTGCTCAGTGTGGCGTATTCGGTGGCGGCGGTCGGGCCGGACGCGGCGGGGGGCGCGGAGCAGGTGCTTTCGCAGCTCGACGCCGCGCTGGTGGAGGCCGGGCATCAATCGGTCGTCGTGGCGAACGAGGGGTCGGAAGTGCGGGGGGTGCTGGTGCCGACGAAGCGCCCGCGGGGCCGGCTGGATGAATCTTCCGAATGCAGGGCGCAGGAGGAAACCCGCAAGGCGGTGCGGCGGGCGCTGGACCGGTGGCCGGTGGACGTGGTGCACATGCACGGCTTGGACTTTCTGCGCTGCCTGCCGCCGCAGGGAGTGCCGGTGCTCGTGACGCTGCACCTGCCGCCCGACTGGTACCCTTCCGAAACCTTCGACGTCACGCGACCCGATACCTATCTGCACTGCGT
>DASSAV010000368.1:0-2698 GCA_035699265.1 Rhodothermales bacterium | reverse complement strand
TGTGTGATCCCGAAGCGGGCGCAGACAGTGTGGACGTGCTGGTTGAGCCGCCCGGCGGCCGTGAACAGATCCGTAGCCGCCCTTCCGATGAGACGCTTATCGCTGGTTGTGAATTCAGACTCCATATAACCGGCTTCGATTTGCTTGAGGCAAGAATTGCGTGTTGAGGACACATTCTCCCAGGCATATCGGCCAATCGGAGCGGTTCTGAAGCGCCGGGGGCGTTGTGACTGCGAATATTTTCTGCACGATCCGGTGTGCCCGGCCGCTTCAGACGGCGGGAACGGGCACGATCGGCGGGGGCAACTCTGTTCCGGCCATGATGCTGCCCTTCTGGATATCGCGCGTCAAATAGGCCCGCCACGTCCTTCGCGCGGGCACCTCGATCAGGCGATAGGTGAGGCCAGCCGACAGCAGGGTGAGGCCGACCAGCGTGAGCGCCAGGAGGTGGGCGCCGGGGCCGCTCAGCGTGCTTCCGGCTCCCGTTCCCGCCATGGAAAGACCCGCCATGAATACGAAGAGCCAGATACTCTGCACCATGTAGATGGAGTACGACATTTCCCCCAGCCGCTGAGGGATTCTCCACGTGAGGATGCGGCGGACCAGGCCGGTATTCGACGCGGCGGCGAGAATCAGCCAGGCGAAGATCGGGACGAGGAGCAGGTCCGGAGCGCGCATATGCAGGAGGGCCAGCACGCACGCGGCGGCCGCCACGAAGCATGCGTCGCGGCGGAAGAAAGGGGCTCCCCGCCCAGTGCGATAGAACTGATAGAGTATGACGCCGAGCGTAAACTCGAACAGGCAGCGCAGGAAGCCGTAGTCGTAGGTAACGTTCAAATCCTGCGCATTCGTAGCCTGGACGAGCATCGCGAGGCCTAACACGCAGACGGCTGCCACCGGCCAGATTCTGCGGCGGATGCCTCCGTGGAGAAGCGGCAGCAGCGGGACGGCCACGAGATAGGTCCACCACTCGGCCGCCACCGACCAGGATAGTACGTTCCAGGATGCGGTGTGGGACAGGCCGAATGCGTGCCCCATAACCAGGTTCAGAAAAAAGAGTTTAGGTCCGAAGAGTGTGACAAATCCGTCGTCGTGCACGAGGTACGGGTGGTTCAAGCGCATCACCACGGAGAGCACCCCGAATACCGTCAGGGTGAAGAGGTGCATCGGGTAAAGGCGCGCGAACCGGGCGGCGAGGTACGACTGAATGTTGGAGGGGGAAGCTCCGCGCGCGAATTGATCTCCGTAGACGTGGCAGATGACGAACCCGCTGAGCAGGAAGAAAAAATCTACCCAGAGATAACCTTTTGTAAGCAGTCCCGTCGATCCGGCCGGCAGAAGGGGTGCGATGGTTGCATCCACGTGCGTGGCCAGAATCCATAACGCGGCGACGCCCCGCAAGGGTGTTAGCGTGCGGATATGGTTGCTTTTTCGCTCCATAATGGCTTGCTTTCCACTCCTTTTGCCGAAACGATCTGCTGAAATGGACCTGCTGGCGGAGGTGAAGGGAGCCTCGGAGGCGGCTGGACCTTCTGCGATTCCTGGATCTTCGGTTATTCCGTAAGGAGCCAGGGCAACATCCAGGCCATCGGCGGTATTTTTGGAAGCGAGTGCCGGTGCACCGTTACGTTTTGGCCCTCGTCCCTGGAGCGACGTGTAGATAGTACCCGCGCGACCCCACGCCTGCTCATGGATGAGGATTGCGCACCGGGATTGCCGTACGAGCTGCCGCCCGCTGACACGCGAATTCATCCGGGACGTGCTGGATTGTTACGAGCGCGTCATTTACATTGGGACTCGATTGATCTCTGCTGTCCGGAGCGGAGATGTAGGGCGGATAACCACCCAGATCACACGAGGCCCTATGTCACACGACGAATTGTATTCGCGTGTCTCGAATCTCCGGTCGGCCTACAACGTGCGGACGAACATTCTGCGCCGAATAGGCTCGTCACCGCACTTCGCGGAGTTGAGGCGCCGCAGCCAACGCCACCTTGCGGTCATCCGATTGGATTTGCGTCTGGCTGAAAGTCTCCTGGATATTCCCGAATCATTCGGGCGGAAGGCAACGGCTGCATAGCGTATCGAGGCACCTGTATGGTGAGGCAGCCATCTTCGGGTGGCTGCCTCTTTGCTTTATGCCCTACGCTAGACAAGGCCGCCGGACGGGAGAATCCATTCTCCGCCGGCCCGCGACAGACATCCGGCCAGTTCGATGAAGTCCTGCGGGGAGAGCTCTTCCGCCCGCGCCTGGCCCCATCTGTTCGGAAGCACGATGCCCCGTTCCCTCGTCCAACGGCTCAGGGCATTGCGCAACGTCTTTCGTCGCTGGTTAAATGCCTCGCGGATGACGAGCCGTAAGAAAGCCGGGTCTACCTCCCCTGAAACACCGGTTCCGTCGCCAAACGACAACCGGACGACCGCGCTGGTCACGTCGGGTTTCGGATAAAAGACGTTGGGGGAGACGCGAAACAGGAGTTCCGGGCGGGCCTGAAGCTGTACGGCCACACTGAGGATGCCGTATGCCTTCGTCCGGGGCGCCGCCACAAGCCGCTCAGCTACCTCCAACTGCATCATCAGCACCACTTCCCGGATGGACGAGCTCGCATCGAGCAGTGAAAATAGGATCTGCGACGTGATGTAATATGGCAGGTTGCCAATGACGTGTAGCGGGCCGCCTTTTTCTCGTGCCAGCGCA
>DASSAV010000367.1:0-3797 GCA_035699265.1 Rhodothermales bacterium | reverse complement strand
ATCCGGAGAGGACCTGGACTGGTTCTGGAAGGAATGGTTCTACAGTTCGGAAACACTCGATCAGGCGGTTACCGGCGTAGACGTCGAGGACGGACGCACGGTGGTGACGCTCGCCAACAATGCTGACATGGTCATGCCGGTGCAGATGCAGGTTACCTACCGGGACGGCTCGACCGAGATCGTGCAGATTCCGGTACAGGCCTGGGCCACGTCGGACACCTTCAAGGCTCCGCTTGCAAAGACGGACGTGTCCTCCATCACCCTCGATCCGCAGCAGATCCTCCCGGACACCGACCGTAGCAACAACGTGTGGTCGGCGAGCGGTCCCACTGCCCCGGCGTCACCGAAGGGATGACCCTCATGTTGACCGATTCCTGAACGAAGGGCGGCCCGTCATCCCAGCGGGCCGCCCTTCTTGCAATTTTGGATTCCCGCGAGCGGGCGTCTGGGATGGCACAACTCGGGCCGAATTACGCTGTGTGCCACGCTGCCCTCGCTACAACTTCGAGGCAGTAGGAATTGCACACTTTGCACATTTTTTGTCAGTTGTTGTTGGTCCGTGGTCAGTTGTCGGTTGCACAGATTGCACGCGGAATGCGGGTTTTGTGAAGCCGAATGGCCTGGCCGTAGGTAGCGGGTATCCGGGATGATCGGGGTGCCATTGGGTAGCGTCGTACGGCCGTACGTAGCGTCGCACGGCCGTACGTAGCGTCGCACGGCCGTGCGACGCTACGGGCTGGAGACCGTGGTATGGGCAGGGTGATTGCACACATTGCACACAGAACGTATGGTTCGCGGCCATGCCTTCCTCAATAATGAAGGTGTTCGGGGTGGGCTGCACACTTTGCACGCGCAGAGGGGTTTGTGAGGGGTGATTGCACGGATTGCACGTCCCCACCCCGATAACCTGAATGGGGCAGGCTCCTCACGTGGTTTTCGGGGGGGCAGGCGTGGATGCAGTATTCCAAAGAACGGGGGCGTCGGGTGGGTGCGGCGGAGGTCCGGACCTATGTAGTGCAAACTTTTCGGCGGGGCAAGGTTATTTTCGTAACCTGACAGGTTGGCAGAGTGGTTGAGGGTTGGGGACAGTTGGCCGATTGCGGTTGTACCGTATACCACGCGATGCGTCGGATCTTCAATTGCGCGGGATAGTCACAGCGATCACCATTGGGGGGACATCCATGATTACGCGCGACTTCATTCTCCGTCAGATCAGCCAACTCGCCCAGGCGCTCGCCCGCGTGCTGTTCAAGAAGCAGGCGAAGGAGTACGTGGAAGCCCAAGAGATCCTCGCCAGCGAGTTGAAGCGGGTCTTCGGCATGGATCTGGAACAGATCCACACGCTCGACCTGGAGGATCTGCTGGCGCTCTGCCGCTCAGGTGATGGAACATCGGCCGAAATGGCACTCATCCTGGCCGATCTGCTGCGAGAGGACGCATCCCCTGCCGGACGCCAGCAGGCCGTCTGGCTCTACGAGACGGCACTCGCAGCAGGAGGACCCGTCCCGCTCGACGTACACGAGCGCATCAATACCCTGCGGGAGACCCTGAAGGATTGATGCCGCCCCCGGAATCTACCGACAGCTCTACCTGTCCGAGTGGGAAACGGCACTCGACGATGGTGCCCCCTTCACGGTCGGGGCGTATCGCCAGCGCCCCGCCGATCACGTTGCTACGATACAACATGGTACGCATACCCATGCCGCTCGCATTCTTGTCGACGTTTACGGGCAAGCCCTTTCCGTCATCCCGTACCCGCAAAACACCATGCCCTTCCTGGGCGACGAGTTCGATCACGATCTTCTGTGGAGAGGCGTGTTTGAGGGCATTCGTAATGGCCTCCTGGGTAATGCGGTAGAGATGCGTGGCCGCCGTGTTGTTGGACACGCAGATCTCGTCTCCCCCGTCCAACTGGCACTGGACCTCTGAGAACTCACTCGTGCTCTGCGCGAGCCGATGCAATGCCTCAGGGAGCCCGTCCGCTGAGATGTCGACCGGCGACAGCATCCGGGACAGGTTGCGGGTATAGCTGATTGCCTGGGCTATGAGATCGACGATCCGTCGCATTTGATCGGCATGCGCAGGCGAAGCAGCCTCGATGTTACGCTCCAGGATCCGGCTCAGGAATGCGATGCCGGTAAGTTGCTGTCCCAGGCCGTCGTGCAGATCCTGACCGATCCGGCGCCGCTCGGCTTCGGCGATCTCCAATACTTCCCGCTCCAGCCGTTTCCGCTCCGTGATGTCGTAAAACATGCTCAGCAGGCACGATTCCCCGCCGATCTCGATAAACTCTCCGGAAGAGAGCACGTCCCGCACGGCGCCCGACTTGGCGAGGATCTGCACTTCCACGTCCCGGTACGTAACGCCCTCTTCCAGTATGTCTGCTACGTGGTCCCGGAGCACGCGGTGTACGGAGAGGCCGATAGCGGCCGCCTTCCGGCCCACCACCTCCTGGCGTGCATACCCGGTCATGCGCGCAAAGCTCTCGTTGGCGTCGACGACACGCCCGCTGCCCAGCCGCGTGATGACCATAGCGACCGGGGCTCCCTGGAAAGCCTTCGAGAATCGTTCCTCGCTCTGGCGAAGGGCTTCGCTTCCCATCCTCCGCTCCGTAACATCCCGCAAGACCGTCTGGGCAGCTTGTTTTCCCTGGTAGACGGTCGGCGTAGAAAAGGTCTCCACGTACCGCTCCGTCCCATCCAGACGATGCAGAACCGATTCGATCGGGGTCGTGGCTTCCCTGCGGCGTTCAATTCTTTCCAGGCGTTCCTGGCCGATGTGGTGAAGGGATGGCGGCGCGAATTCGAAGATGCTTTTGCCGATGATCTCCGATTTCGCGTGTGCACCCAGCAGCTTCACCCCGGCCTGATTCACGTAGAGGATGCGCCCTTGGGCGCTAATGATGATCGGATCCGGGTTTCGCTCCACGAGCGTGCGCCAGTTGATCTCGTTCCCGTGTGGCGCCTCGGCGGCATCCTGCTCCAGAGCGCTCTGATCTGCGAGCGCACCCAGTTGCTCCTCCGGAAGACGCCGCTCGTGGACGTCGGTTGTCGTGCCGGCAAAACCGGTGAATGCTCCATCGGAATCGAACTGCGGCACCCCCGCGTCGAGCACCCAACGGAAGCGTCCGTCATGCCGCCGCAGCCTGTAGGCAACCTGAAACGACTCCTGAGCTTCCAGAGCGCGTTCGTAGACGGCCCGGCAGTGCTCCCTTTCCTCCGGATGCACAGCGTCCAACCAGCCGAAACCAAGTTCCTCATCGAGCGCGCGGCCCGTGAATGCGAGGCGCTGCTCGTTGAAATACGTGCAGCCCTGCCCCATCGCAGCGGACCAGACCATGCCAGGGGCGGCATAGACGAGGCCAGCAGGCGCTTCCGCCTTGATGTGGAGGGGGTGAGACATCGCACTCCAGTTTGACTGCCACCGGGAGGCCGGTGTACATGGAGCCAGCTTGCGCATGCTGTTCTCAGGCCGTGCGCGCCGTATCCGGGGGGGTCGGGTGACGAAATCAGGCTTTCCCAAAGATAACGATTTTTTCACCTTTTAGTAACGGTGTTGTTATGCTCTTACTCGGCCTTCCCCTTCTACTCGGGAGTCGAAAACCAATAGATCCACGGGTTTGCATCCACAAACCATCGCTAAATCTGCGCAAATATGAACAATTTGTGCAAATCCGCTAACTGAATTGGTGATATTCATGCTCGCGCCGGGCGAGCTAAATCTAGTTTAAGAATAGGTGAAATATATGTCACCCACCTTGATGCGTGCTGGTACATCGCCGATTGATGTCGGTTTTC
>DASSAV010000366.1:0-13933 GCA_035699265.1 Rhodothermales bacterium | reverse complement strand
GCGGAGTACGTCGATTACATCCACCTCTCCGACAACCGGGGGATGCACGTCGAGCACCTCGCGCCGGGCGCAGGCGCCATCCACTGGGACGTGTTCTTCGAGACGCTCGACGCCGTCGGGTTTAGCGGCCACATCGGCCTGGACATCGGGGGCGACGAGTCGGGCGTCGAAAACCTGGAGCAAGCTTACGTGGAAGCCGCCCACTGGCTCGAAGACCGGTGGGTGTTCTCTCACCCCGCCGCAGGATCATGAAGCAGTACCGCGCCTTACGCAGCCGAAACAGCGTGCTTCCCGGCCGCCAACTGCCGATGGCAGTCGCGTTCTTGCTACCCCTGATTGCTTTCTCCGCTCCCGCCCGTGCGCAGGACCGCGGAGGGGCATTGCCCGTCGTGCCGCAGCCGCAGGTAGTGGAGCGGCTGACGGGGCGGTTCGCGCTGGCGCCGGAGGCCACCGTGCTGGAACTGGCTGCTACGGATACCGCCGGCCTGATGCTGCCGGTCGCGGAGTTGCAGGAGACCTATCGGCTCGTAGCCGGTGCGGCGCCCGTACTTGGCGGGACGTCGGGGCGCCTGACGATCCGGCTCGGCCTGCCGGCGGAGGACGCCGCGTTCCGCAGCCGCGTCGAGCGGCTGGGCATCTGGCCCGACGACCGCATCGGCGAAGAAGGCTACGTGCTCCTGGTTCGCCCGCAAGAAGTGATCGTCGCCGCACAGACGCCAACGGGCCTGTATTACGGCACGCAGACCCTCAAGCAGCTGCTCCGGGGCTACCGGGACGAGGCGGCGTTGCCGGGATTGAAAATCGTTGACTGGCCGGATCTGCGCTGGCGCGGCCTCATGGACGACATCAGCCGAGGGCCCGTGCCGACACTGGAATACATGAAGCAGCAGGTCCGCCGCCTCGCCGAGATGAAGTCCAACCTGCTCACCTACTACACCGAGAACGTCACCGCCACGAAGCGCCACGGCGACTTCGCACCCGCCGCCGGAGCCGTCAGCCTGGAAGAGTGGGCTGAGCTGGCCGACTACGCCCGGCAGTACCACGTCACACTCGTCGGCAACTTTCAGTCCTTCGGCCACTTCGAGAAGATCCTTGCCTACCCGCAGTACGCGCCGCTGGGCGAGAGCGGGGGCATGCTCTCGCCGGTGCTGCCGGGGAGCATCGCGCTCCTGCGCGACGTCTACGAAGAGATGGTCCCGGCCTTCGGCGCGCCCTTCTTCCACGTGAACAGCGACGAGACCTTCGACCTGGGCCGGGGCTACTCGAAGGCGCGGGCGGATAGCCTCGGCAAAGGCGTCGTCTACGCCGAACACGTCAACCGCATGCACGCCGTGTTGGACTCCCTCGGCGTGCGCATGATGATGTGGGGGGACATCGTGCTGGAGCACCCGGAAGTGCTCGCCATGATCCCGAAGGACGTCGTCATGTGCACGTGGACGTACGACCCTCGGACGTCCTTCGACGACATGATCGAGCCGTTTCAGCAGGCCGGCTTCGACGTGATGGTCTCCCCCGGCGTGCTGAACTCCAATCGGCTCATGCCGGACTTCCACCAGGCCTCCGGCAATATCCGGGGCTTCGTCGCCGACGCCGTGGAACATGGCGTGATGGGCATGCTGAACACCGTGTGGGACGACGGCGGTGTCGGGCTCTTCGCGCAGGACTGGTACGGCGTCGCCCTCGCGGCGGACCAGTCCTGGCACAGCGACCCGGAGGACACCACCTACGACCTCCGGTTCAGCCGCGGCCTCTATGCCTCCGTCGCGCCGGTCCTGCCACAGGCAATCGAGGCCCTGCATGCGCTCGCGCCGCTGGAGCCTACGGACGGCCTGACCGACAAAATCCTCTACCAGCAGCTCGTCCCGTCGCGTGGACACAGCCTCCGGATTAGTCTCAACGATGTCGACCGGGTGATCGAGGTCGCGGATTCCGCAGCCGCCCTCCTCGCTACGGCCAGCCCGCTGCTCCACACGGGCGATCTCGATGCCTTCCGCTTCACGGCCGCCCTCTACCGGCTGCTCGCGGACAGCCGCCTGGGGCTCGTAGAAGCGGCACAGGCCTACCGCTCTGCCAGCTTCCTGCAACGCGACGACCGCTCCGCCGCCCGTCGCCAGCTCGTCCGCGCACTGGACCGCCTCGGCACCCTCCGCCAGGAGTGGATCGCGCGCGCCGTGGACTACCGCCGTCTCTGGCTCGCGGAGAACCGGAGCCATGCGCTGGACCACACGCTGGAGCACTACGACACACATATCCAGGCCCTGGCCGACGCCGAGGCCCGGGTGATGCAGGCCCTCCGTGATTTCGACATGGGCCAGTATCTACCGCCGCCCTCGGAGGTCCGCCTCGCCATCGAAGAGAGCACGGGGCGCTACTTTCGCGAGTGGCTCATGAGCGGTCCGCTGCCGAACCCCGCCGGCGCGCAGGGCACCGGCACGGATTACCTGGCCGCAATGGGCGGCGAGCAAACCGCGCACCCGGGGGTAGCGCAGGAGTGGACGTACGAGGGCAATACCTACCGATGGCATCGAATGGGTACCGCCCTACACGCCGTGACGGACTTGGCCGAGCTCTACCCCCAGAAACACGAGAACGTCGCGCTCTATGCCTATGCCACCATCAGCAGCGGCAAAGACCGCCGCGTTCGCGCCGCCGTGGGCAGCACCGACGGCATGGTCGTCTTCCTGAATGGCGAAAAGCTGTATGAAATAAAGGGCGAGCGCACACTCGTCGTGGACGAGGATGAAGTCTGGCTTCCGCTGAAGGCCGGCCGCAACCACCTCCTGCTAAAAACGGCGCAGGGCACCGGCGACTGGAGCTTCACCTTCCGCCTCGTCGACGTAGGGGTCCACAGCCGGAAAAACCGGTACGAGGTCGTCGAATGAGGGCACAACGCTATGGCTAAACCTACCGCAACGTCCCGCCTGGCAGTGACCCTCGGCATAGGGCTGCTGGAGGTGAACGTCTATCCCGACCGCGAGAGCCTCGGCCGCGCCGCTGCGGAGGCCGTGGCGGCGCAAATGGACGCGCTGCTCAGAACGCGGGAGGAAGTCCGCATGGTCTTCGCTGCGGCGCCCTCGCAGGAAGAGTTTCTGGCGGCGCTCCGTGCCCGGACGGACCTGGACTGGGCGCGCGTACGGGCCTTCCACATGGACGAATACCTCGGCCTGCCCCCCGATGCGCCGCAGCTTTTCGGGGCGTTCCTTCGCGAGCGGCTCTTCGGCCGGCTGCCCTTCAAGGCCGTGCATTACCTCGACCCGTCCCCGCACGATCCACTCGCCGAGTGCGCCCGCTATGCCGCCCTCCTGCAACTGGCGCCGCCGGACCTTGTGTGCCTGGGCATCGGGGAGAACGGCCATCTGGCCTTCAACGACCCGCCCGTCGCGGACTTCCACGATGCGGAGCTGGTCAAGGTGGTCACGCTGGACGAGGCGTGCCGCCGTCAGCAGGTCAATGACGGCTGCTTTCAGGAACTGGAATCCGTGCCCCGCCGGGCCGTCACGCTGACGATTCCGGCCCTGCTCCGCGGGCGCTATCTATCGGTCGTCGTCCCCGGACCGAGCAAGGCGCCTGCCGTCCGGGCCGCCCTGTACGACCCCATTTCCACGCGCTGCCCGGCCACGGTCCTGCGCCTGCACGAACGGGCGGTTCTGAACCTGGACCTCGCCTCCGCCCGCCTGGCCTGGGGGTTCGACCTCGCCGCCGGCGGCGCAGGAAAGGGGAGCCCCGTCCGCGAACGTCGAGACCCGAAATCTTTTTCTTGAAGCCGAATTCCAATACATTGAAGGCCAACACCGGCCTCCCCGATATGGAACAACCTGAAGCCACAACCACCCCCTGGAATTTGATTCGGCTCCGGCGCAAGATCACGGGCATGTCGGCCATCCTGCTCCCGTTTACAGACGCAGGCCGGGTCGATTGGGCCGGGTTCGAGTCGCACGTGGCCCGCACGGCGGAGTCGGGCCTGGTCCCGGCCGTCAACATGGATACCGGCTACGTCAACCTGCTGGACGACGCCACCCGGCGCGAGGTGCTCGCGCGGACGAAAGCCGTACTCGGCGGCGCGTCGTTCGTGGCGGGGGCTTTCGTCCAGGATCTGCCGGGCGCCCGCTGGCGGCCCGATCGCTACGTGCAGCAGGTCGAGCGGATTCAAAAACATGGCGGCACCCCGATCCTCTTCCAGTCGTTCGGGCTGGTCGAGCAGGATGCCGGCGAAATCGTCGCGGCCTACGCCGAAGTGGGCCGCCACTGCTCCGCGTTCATCGCCTTCGAACTGGGCAAGATGTTCGCGCCGTTCGGGCGGATCTACGACATCGACACCATCGCCGGTCTGATGGAGATCCCGCAGTGCATCGGGATCAAGCACTCGTCCCTGAGCCGAGAGCTTGAGTGGGAACGGTTGATCCTCCGCAACGAGCGGCGGCCCGACTTCAAGATATTCACGGGTAACGACCTCGCCATCGACATGGTGATGTACGGGAGCGACTATCTGCTCGGCCTCAGCACCTTCGCGCCCGACCTGTTCGCCCGGCGGGACGCACTATGGGAGTCGGGAGATCCAGCCTTCTACGAACGCAACGACCTGTTGCAGTACCTGGGCCAGTTCGCGTTTCGTGCGCCGGTGCCTGCCTATAAGCACAGCGCGGCGCAGTTCCTCAAGCTACGTGGCTGGCTGGGCTCCGATGTGCCGCATCCCGCCGCGACGCGCCGCCCCGATAGCGACCTGGACGTGCTGCGAGAAATAGCGGAGCGCCTGGGAGTCCTGGAATCACAGCCATTAGCGCAATAGGACGTTGTATATGACCATCGCCAGGCTAGACGAAATACAGGGGCGGACGTACCCCGCCCGCCGCACCACACAGAACCTGGTGGGGGGCGCTTCCCCGATCCAGGCCTCCAGCTTCGCCATGGGATACGTCACCCTCGACGCCGAAGGAGGGCAGGTCCCGTGGCATAACCACGAGCAGGAGGAGGTCTACCTGGTCCTGGAAGGAACCGGAGAGATGTGCCTCGGGGAAGAGCGTCAAACCGTTACCTCCGGCGAAGCCGTCTACATCCCCTCCGGCATCTTCCATCAGATCACGAACGTCGGGGAGGCTCCGCTGAAGATGATCTACTGCTACGGACCGGCGGGCGAAGTCGCGCACTGGCGTCAGGAACTGGCAGGCACGCTTCCCCGCGCCGGCATCGAAGCCCCGCCCCTGCCGCCGGGCGCCCACCCCCAGTGCACCGACAAACCCGGTTAAGCAGTCGGAGTCATGGAAACGCCCCACACCTCAACAGATATCGCCCCACACCCCCAACCCTCGTACTCTCCTACGCTCCTACTCTCATAGACTCCTTAGAACTCCGCAATGCCTGACGTAAAAACACACCGGGTCGGCATCATCCTGAACGGGGTCACCGGCCGGATGGGGACCAACCAGCACTTGATGCGCTCGATCGTCCCGATCATGCAGCAGGGCGGCATCAGGCTTCGCGAGGGCGAAGTCATCATGCCGGATCCCGTGCTGGTCGGGCGCAACCCGGACAAGCTGGAGAAGCTCGCCGAGCGTTCGGGCATCCACAACTGGACGACCGACCTCGGCCACGTGCTCGATGACGAGCTCTACAGCGTTTACTTCGACGCGCAGACGACCGACCGCCGCGTCGACAGCGTGAAGCAGGCCATCGCGGCAGGCAAGCACGTCTACTGCGAAAAGCCTACAGCCCTGACGACAGCCGAAGCCCTGGAACTGTATTCCCTGGCCGAGGCGAAAGGGGTGAAGCACGGGGTCGTGCAGGACAAGCTGTGGCTCCCCGGCCTGCGCAAGCTCCATACGCTGCGGGAGAGCGGATTCTTCGGCGATATCCTCTCGGTTCGCGGCGAGTTCGGCTACTGGGTCTTCGAAGGCGACCTGCTGCCGGCTCAGCGCCCCTCGTGGAACTATCGCCGGGAAGACGGCGGCGGGGTGGTCCTGGACATGTTTCCGCACTGGCGGTACGTGCTCGACAACCTCTTCGGCAAGGTCGAGGCGGTCTGTTCACTATCGACCACGCACATCCCGCAGCGGTGGGATGAGCAGGAGCGGCCGTACGGGGCGACCGCCGACGATGCGGCCTATGCGATATTCGAGCTGGAGGGCGGCGTCATCGCCCAGTTCAACTCGTCGTGGGCGGTGCGCGTCCGGCGAGACGACCTGCTCACGATCCAGGTAGACGGCACGCGCGGCTCGGCGGTCGCCGGCTTGCGGAAGTGTTTCATCCAGCCCTACGGCGGCACGCCGCGTCCGGTCTGGAACCCCGACGTGGACAATCCGCACAGCTTCTACGCCGATTGGCTGGAGGTACCGGAGCAGCAGGTATACGAGAACGCCTTCAAGGTGCAATGGGAGCTGTTCCTGCGCCACGTCGTGCAGGACGAGCCGTTCAAATGGACCCTGCTGGAGGGGGCGAAGGGGGTGCAGTTGGCGGAAAAAGGCTACGAGTCATCCGAGCGGCGCGCGTGGGTGGCCATTCCCGAACTAGAAACAGTGCTTGCCTGATGAAAAACAAAAGACATACCTATTGGACCGCCTGCTGGATCTGCGCCGTGGTCCTGTCGATCCTGACGTTCACGCCTTTGGTGAGCGCAGGAGAGGCTGCACCATACATCGCCGGCATCCCACACGCGCTGTGGGCCGGGATTCTGGTCACCATCGGCTTCATCGTACTGACGTACGTCGGAAGCCGCGTGCATCCGATGGCTGAAGAGGAGGGAGACCAATGATTACGTGGCTCTGGATCACAGGCGCCATCTACCTGGGCGTCCTGGTCTTCCTCACGATCGTATCCCGACGCAAAAACCGGAGCACGGCGGATTACGTGCTCGCCGGTTCCAACATCGGCCTCTTCGTAGGGCTGCTCACGTACGCAGCTACCCTGTTCAGTGCGTTTACCCTGATGGGGATGCCGGACTTCTTCCGCACGCACGGCGTGGGCGCTTGGATCTTTCTAGCCGTATCCGACGGCGCTCAGATTTTCCTGATCATCTGGTTCGGCATCCCCCTGCGCCGCCGGGCCAAAGAGATGGGGTTTCGCGGCACGGCCAGCCTGTTGAGCGCACTCTATGAGAACCGGTGGGCCGGGTATATCTATCTGGCGGGTATCTTCCTGTTTCTGGTGCCCTACGTCGCCGTCCAGATTCGCGGCCTCGCCATTTTCCTGGAAGCTATCTATCCGGGAGCGCTTCCGGCCTGGGGCTGGTCGGTCGGCATCATGATCGTCATGCTGGCCTACGGCGTGCTCGGCGGACTGCGTGCGGTCATTGCCGCTGATGCGTTCCAGGGCGTCATCCTGCTGGTCGCCACGTGGATCGTCGGGATCGCCTGCGTCCACGCGCTCGGCGGCGTGAGCTCCATGTTCGCGCGGGTGGAGGCCGTCGATCCTGCCCTGCTCTCGGTGCCGGGTCCCGACGGGCTGTTCAGCATCCAGTTTCTGCTGGCGTCGTTTCTGGCCGTCATGCTGCTTCCCGCCACGCAGCCGCAGCTCACGACGCGGCTCATCATCATGCGGAGTACCAGGACCATGAAGCGGATGGCTGTAGCCATCGGCTGCTTCGTGATGCTGGTTCTCCTCCCGGTCGTCGCCATCGGGATGTACGGTGCGGTGCAGTACCCGGAGGCGACGACCCGCGACTTTCTCGCCTCCGTGCTGCTGTTCGACCGGCCCGACGTGGTAGCCGCCGTGGTGGTCATCGGGCTTCTGGCGGCGGCCATGTCCACGGCGGATTCGCAGATCTTCGCGCTCGGGACCGAGCTGACTTCGCTGCTCTCCGGCGACGAGCGGACGGTCTTGCTCGCAAGCAAGGCGGCCATCGGTGTGTTCGGGCTGTTCTCGCTCCTGTTCTCGCTCCTGAGCAGCGACCAGTTAGTGCTGCTGGCGCTCGTCAGCTTCGCGGGCACGTCGCTGCTGGGGCCTATGGTGCTCGCCGGCGTCTTCTCCCGGCGCCCGCCGGGTACCGTGGTGCTCGGCGCGACCGTGCTGGGGCTGCTCATTTTCCTCGGGTCGCTGGTGGGGGTGGTGCCGTCCCAGGTCGGGCCGATGCGGCTCGACCTGCTCCTGCTGCTCACGATCGGCGCGGTCACCCTCGCCTCAGCCCTCTACCAGCACCGCCACCCGAAGCCAGCCGTAGCCGCCGAACGGCCCTACGTCTGAACAATACCCAATCCGCTTACCCTCTTGTAGAATGGTAACTGTCCAAAAAGCTCCCCTCCTGGACAGGAGGGGATACAGGGGTGGTCGATTCAGCGGCTCAATTCAGCACAGTGTTTCCGGATTCAATGCTATGCGTCGCTGTGCTCTGCTTCTATTAGCCCTATCCATCCCCCTCCTGACCTGGCTCGCGTTGCGCCCCCCACCGGAGCAGGTTCTCATCATCCAGGATGAAAGGCCGCAAATCGACGTGCTTTCGGCCTATCTGGAGAAGCATGGCGATCTGGACGTGTCCGTCATCGAACAGGATGCGCTGCCCGCCGACCTGTCGCACTACAAAGCGGTCCTGCTGTTCGTCCACGGGGACCTGGACGAAGCCGTCGAGCGCGCGGTTATCGCGTACACGAAAGGAGGAGGGCGGTTCATTCCGCTGCACCACGCCATCAGCAGCGGGAAGGCCGCGAACGAGCACTACTTCGACTTCCTGGGTATCCGGCTCGATAACCCGACGCAGTCCAGCGGCCCCGTCGAGCCGGGGGGCGGCTACGGCTGGCGCCACGAAGAAACCGACGGAAGCGGGGTCACGCTGACCGTCGTAAACCTCAACCCGCATCATTATATCACCAGCCACGAGGTCGATTGGGGAGAACCGATCCCCTATACCTCCTCCGACACTCCAAGCGTGGAGGAAATGGCCCCGTCCATCTCGCTGCCGAACTCGGAAGTATACCTGAACCACAAGTTCACGGATGGCCGGGAAAAGACGGTCCTCATGGGGCTCAAGTATTACGACGACCGCACCGGCAAGCTCTTCATGCAGGACCGCGCCGGCTGGATCAAACGGCAGGGCGAAGGAGAAATCATCTACCTCATGCCCGGCCACTCCGTTTCGGATTACCAGAATCCGAACGTCGCCCAGATGATCCTGAACGCCATCGAATGGCAGCCGTAGCAGTAACCTGATAACCGAAGCCGCAAACCTTCAAGTCACCGAGAAACCGAGCCTTCCTGGTCGCGTATTACATTGTAATACAACCGGTGCAAGACATGAAAACCACGATAACGGTTCGGCTCGACGATGACCTGGAGCAACTCCTGGATGACGTATCCAGCAAATCCGGGCGCAGCAGGAGCGACGTCATACGCGATGCGCTCAGGCGCCAGTTGCTCGTACTCTCATTCGAACGGATGCGCGAGCAGGTCATGCCGTTTGCCGAGGCCCGAGGTTACCTGACCGACGAGGACATCTTTCGCGAGATATCGTGAGGGTCTTTCTCGACACGAACGTACTCGTAAGTGCCTTCGCCACCAGGGGCCTGAGCGCCGACGTGGTGCATCTAATTCTTACTGAACACGACCTCCTGACGGGCGAAGTCGTGCTCACCGAGCTCCGGCGCATCCTGCGCGACAAACTTGGGCTGTCCGAGCGAAGGATAGATGAGATCGAAGCCCTGCTGCGGCGATGCCACGTGGAACCCGTTCCAGCAGAGCGGCCCGATATCGATATCAGAGATGAGGACGACGTGTGGGTACTGGCCTCCGCCATAATCGCCCGGGCGGATGTCCTCGTAACAGGCGACCGTGACCTGCTCGATGTCAGCGATGAGATTCAGACCCCACGCATCCTGAACCCTCGTGGCTTCTGGACCCTATTGCTCCAGCCCCCATAACATTCAACTTTCAACCTGCCAACCTTCAACCCTTAGCCCATGCACTACCTCCTCTTCTACGACCTGGTAGACGACTACGTAGAGCGCCGCAAGCCCCTCCGCGATGCCCATCTCGCCCACGCCCGCCGGGCCCACGCGCGCGGCGACCTCATTCTCGGCGGCGCCCTGGCCAATCCTGTCGACGGTGCCGTCCTCCTGTTCCGCGCCGACACCCCCGCCGTCGCCGAAGCCTTCGCAAAGGCCGACCCCTACGTGCACAACGGCCTCGTCACCGCCTGGCGCGTCCGCGAGTGGACCACAGTAGTAGGCGACAACCCCGCCGTAGAGTTGCCCCCTGGTTCCTGAATCCAGATACTATCTAATACCAAGTCCGATAGAAGTGTTAAAGAAAGCTGTCATTGCAAGCCCCCAGGAAAACAAGGTTTCCGTCCACGCAATCATGACACCACGCCATCGCCCCACAAAACCGCACGCCCCATCGAATCGCGGCCCGCGCGCCGGATGGAATCCCCGCGCGGTTGAGCGAGTGGCGCCCGAGACCCCCTCCGAACCACCTCCATCGCTCACGCGCCGCTCGGTCGATGTGCGCAGTGGGAAGGGGATTCGCGCGTTTTGATTCGATGCGCCCTTCTTTGGTCCTTTCTTGGGCGCGCAAGAAAGGACATGCCCCAGATAAGCACACCCCAAAACGAAACGGCTCATTCGGATTTGGTATCGCTCGTTTCAGTATCTCATGTCATGAGCAGCACAGCGAAGCAATCTCCAAAGGAATGGCTCCTTGCCAGGAGATTGCTCGGTCGCAGGCTCCTCGCAATGACAGCCGTAGTTAAAGGGTATAACCGGATTTGGTATAACACCAACCCCACACCTCCACCAGGCCATGAAAGAAGGCCAGGCCAGCCATACGGCGGAGCGAGTCGCCATCCGGCGCGCCGCCCACCAACTGCTGGACGACCCAAAGGTCCTCGACGACCCCCTCGCGCTTCGCGTCATCCCGCCGGAAACCGCCGCCCACCTGCGCGAACGCCCACGGGAATTCGACCGGTCGCCCCTGTCCAAATACATGCGCGCCTTCATGGCCGTCCGCAGCCGCTTCGCAGAAGACCAGCTCCACGAGGCCATAGCGCGAGGCATCCAGCAGTACGTTGTCCTCGGCGCCGGCCTCGATACTTTCGCCTACCGGAACCCGTACCCGTCGGATGTCCTGCACGTCTTCGAGGTCGACCACCCCGATACCCAGCGCGTCAAACGGGCGCGGCTTGCCGAGGCCGGCATCGCCGTCCCCGATACCGCTACCTACGTCCCGGTCGATTTCACGCGCGATGCCCTGGCCCCCAGCCTGGCCGCCGCCGGGTTCGACCCCACGGCCCCCGCCTTTTTCGCCTGGCTCGGCGTCGTCCCCTACCTCCCCATTGAGGACGTCCGGGCGACCCTCAGCTATATCGCCTCCCTGCCACCCGGCACCACGGTCGTCTTCGACTATGGCGAGCCTCCCGAATCCCTCAACTGGTTCGCCAGGAAAATCTTCGAACGCATGGCCGCGCGCGTCGCAGCCGCAGGGGAGCCCTTCGTCACCTTCTTCGACCCCTCCGACCTCCTCCGCCTCCTGCGCGACCTCGGCTTCCACCACGCCGAAGACTTTGGACCGGACGCCCTCAACGCCCGCTACTTCGTCCATCGAAAAGACGGCCTCAAAGTCGGCGCCCGAGGCCGCATGGCCCTCGCCTCCGTGTGAAACACCCCACCTACACGCAATACCATTGGCTCACAATGGCGTTGATGCAGTCAGGTTACAGAAATAACCTTTCCCCCGACCCCGCCGAAGCTTACCTTCTCAAAGGCATGGTCGGCCGCTATGCCCGGATATACGCTGCACACCTTGAATTTGCGTGCAAAGTGTGCAATCTGTGCATCTCCCCCTCACTACCATCAAACAATTGGCAACAGACCACCGAAACGCATACGTTTTGCGTGCAAAGTGTGCAATCATCTCCACGCAACCCGCTCTGCGCGTGCAAAGTGTGCAATGATGCGTCTTGCCTTCTCTGGAATGACGTACAAACCGTCAGATCCGTTACAATTCGACGCACACCCCGCTACCCGAACAACACGTGTTCTGTGTGCAAAGTGTGCAATGATGCGCGGTGCATGTTCTAGAAACAGACCACATCCGTCCCCAGTTTGAACACCTGAACACCTGAACACCTGAACGCCCGAACACAACTGTTCACTGCTAACTGCTAATTGCTAACTGATAATTGCCTTGAACACCCGAACACTCGAACACCCCGACACCCTGGCCGAGCGCCCCTACGGCTCCGATGCGCTGAACGACTACGAAGCGCGGCTTGAGGCGGCCTTCGCCCGGTCCTACCAGATCGCCCGCAGGCAGGGCAAAACCCTCGCCGACATGGGCGTCTCCTCCACCGACGGCGACATCGTCGAGCGGACCGACGAGCTCATGCAGGTCCACTACGACGAGCACCTCGCCTTCTTCCAGAGCATCCTGGACACGCAGTACATGGCCTACTCGATGGCCTATTACGGCGAGACCCCTGAAGAAGCCCGCGCCAGCACCCGCACGCTGGAGGAGGCGCAGACGGCCAAATTCGACCTCATCTGCCGCCGCGCCCGGGTCCGGGGCGACGAGCACGTCCTGAACGTCGGCTGCGGCTTCGGCTCGCTCGAAACCTACCTCCTGTCCCGGTACCCCGGCGTTCGCGTCACGGGCATCACCCCCAGCAAGGTGCAGACGGCCTACCTCCGGGAGCGCATGGCCGACCCGAGCCACCCGCTCGGCAGCGGCCGGTTCACGCTCATCGAGGACCGCTTCGACACGGCCCCGGTCTCAAACTTCGGCGGCCCGTACGACGCCGTCTTCACCATCGGTGTGCTCGAACACTTCAAGAACCTGCGCGCCGCCTTCGAGAAGATGGCCGCGCTGCTCAAGCCCGGCGGCCGCGCCTTCCACCACCTCATCGCCGCCCGCTACCCCATCCCCGGCTTCGCCGACAGGGCGCAGACCCGCCTCCGTACCTACTTCCCCGGCGGCCGTGTCTGGCCTAAAGAGGAGTTGGAGCACCGGACGGAGGACATGGACCTGGAGGAAAGCTGGTTCGTCAATGGCATCAACTATTGGCGCACCATCGACGCCTGGCACCGGCGCTACTGGGAACACATGGACCGCCTCTACCCCGAAGTGCTATCGGAGGACGACGTCCGCTTCTGGAACGAGTACTTCACCTTCTGCAAGGTCATGTTTGCCCCCGAAAACGGCACCGTAGTAGGCAACGCCCACTACCTCTTCCGCAAGCCCGCCTGAATCCACCGCATCATGCCGGACCTGTCGCTTGACCCCCACACCTCCGCCCTGGTGCTCATCGACCTGCAGCGAGGGATCGTCCGCAGGCAGACGGCCCCCCATTCGGCAGACAACGTCGTCAGCAACGCGGTCCGTCTGGCCGATGCCTTCCGCAGGGCCGGCAGCACAGTGGTTCTCGTCCACGTAGCGTACGCCCCGGACGGCGGCGACCGCCTCCACGTACGCGCGGATGAGCCCATGTCCGCCTCCGAAACGCCGCCCGGCTGGGCCGACATCGTGCCGGAACTGGGCCCGAAGGAAGGCGATCTGGTCATCACCAAACGCCAGTGGGGCGCCTTCTACGGCACCGGATTCGACCTCCAGCTACGCCGCCGGGGCATCCGTACCCTCGTCCTCGGCGGCATCGCAACCAACTTCGGCGTAGAATCCACCGCCCGCGACGCCTACGAGCGGAACTACGACCAGGTCTTCGTGGAAGACGCCATGTCCGGCCTCTCCGCCGAAGCCCACACATTCGCCGTCAAAACCATCTTTCCCCGCATCGGTCTCGTCCGCTCCACCCAGGAAGTCCTCATCGCCCTATCCCCCTGACCCCAACTGCTCACTACTAACTGTCAACTGCAAACTGCCTCCATGTCCACACGCCGTTCCTTCCTGAAAGCCGCCGGACTGGCCGTCGCCTCCGGCTATGCCCTCCCATCCCGGCTCGCGGCCCTGCCCCTGGCCGACGGCCCGGATATCGCCCTGGAGCAATGGTCGGCCACGGTCTATT
>DASSAV010000365.1:0-10370 GCA_035699265.1 Rhodothermales bacterium | reverse complement strand
CTACACGAGGCCTGGCGGCGGGTGGGGGACGGTCGATGCGGCAGAATTCGAGCCGACGGACCCGGTGGATGCCAGGGTGTACCTGTTGCGGAAGGCCGACACCTTGTGGATCGGCGTCCGGGCGAACGACAAGTCGATCGGTGGAGCGCCGGATACCAACTTCTTCCACATGGACGGCCTCGTCATGTCGATTCTGGACAAGAACGAGCGGTCAAAGGTGGCCTACACAGGGCCAAATTATGGCAATGGTGCCAATACGGACGAATTCTGGTTTTCGTGGCTCCAGACGGGATACGAGCCCGGTCTGGCCCCCACACCTTTCGGCACCCATGGCGATGACCGAACCATGTGGGACGGCAAGGCCAACGTGAGCGGCGTATCAAACGACGACATGAACGGCGGCGAGGCCGAGGCCGACGACGACGGCTACACGATGGAGGTCTGGATAGACCTGTCGAAGCTCGGCATCGACATGACGCAGGCCGAAGGGGACCGTTTGCCCATGAGCATAGCCGTGTACGACTATGATTATGCGTGGCCTGCTAATCCGGATAAAAAATTCGCAGCGAAGGCCTGGTGGCAGAATCCCTGGGGTGGGGATATGCCGCACGGGGTTGGCTTCGTATACGGCAAGCCGAGCGTGACTGTCAGTTCCGGGGATGCACCCGACGTTGAGGTCGCGGATCTGGTGCTCGCCAGCGGCGGAGATGCCACAGTGACCGTAGACGGTGCGCTCGACGAAGACGTGTGGACCCAGATTGAGCCGCAGGTCTCGCTGCAGTATCAGATGACGGAGGAGGAATTAGACGCCCTGCCGGGTTTCGGGCCGTATTATACGTACTGGTTCCGGCCGGGCGCCGACGCAGAGGGCGCGCCGCAGGTGGTGGATCCTTCGACCGGCCAGTTCCGGCTGTTCTTCGAGGGGGACACACTCTACGTGGGGCTTGATGCGGCCGACCAGGGCATCAGCGGGAACCCGGCAGAGAGCCGCGCGGATGGTTTCCGTATCTCGCTCCGCACCGATTCGATGGCGAGTGCGGGTGCCCCCCAGGTGTTTTATTCCTACTGGGCCACAATCGACTCCTCGGGCCAGGTGGTCCTTAAAGAGCAGGCCGCAGATAACCCGGGCGTGACGGCGGCCCTGAGCCTCAAGGGAAGCTCGACCGTGGCGGACGCTTCGGATGTCGACGAGGGCTATCAGATCGAGATGGCCATCGACCTGACGACGCTTCCCGGCCTGGAAGACGGGCCGGAGGACGGCATTATATGGCTGGGTCTGACCTACTTCGACGGTGACTACACGGATCCGGATAATCCCGACGATAGTTACGGCACCCGCACGTGGTTCCTCGTGGAGAGGGGCACTAATAGCGCCTTTGGCGGCCCGGCGATCCGGACGTATCTGGACTCTAAGAGCATTGTCGCGACGCAGCGTGAGACCGAGCTTCCGACCCGGCTGCGTGTGCTCGGCAACTATCCGAATCCGTTCCAGACCAGCACGCGGATTGCCTACATGCTGCCGCGCGCGGGCGAGGTGACGATCCAGGTGTCGGACGTGCTGGGCCGTATCGTGGCCACTCTGCGGCCCGGCGTGCAGTCGGCGGGACGCAACGAGGTTTCCGTCAGCGGACTCACCCTGGCGTCCGGCACGTACTTCTACCGTGTCCGGCTCAGCGGCGCAGATGGCGGCACCGCCACTGGCCGCATGGTCCTGGTGAAGTGACAGCCGGGCGATGACCTCCCCCCCGCACACCCTCTGAGGTTCGGAATGGGCCTGCGGCAAGAAAGCCGCACGCCCATTCCGTATGCCTCGGCGGTTGTACCAGGACGGGGCGACTACTTTTGAAGTTTTCCCGTGTCCCCTGCGAATCCAGTGACGATGAAGCGATCTCTCCTGACGTTTGTGGCGGGCATTATGCTCGGACTGGTCACGTGGGCGATGCTGCTGGCACCTGGGGCGCTGGCCCAGAGCGGCAAACTGGCCGGCCGCGTGACGGATGAGAACGGAGAGGCGCTGCCGGGGGCCACCGTACTGGTGGAGGGGACCGGACTGGGCACGGCCACGGACCTTGACGGCGACTACATCCTCCTCCGCGTCCCACCCGGCACACAGCGGGTGCGGTTTAGCATAGTGGGCTATCAGGCACAGGTCGTCGAAAACGTACTGGTCAAGTCCAACCAGACGACTACGCTCGACGCAACCCTTCGGGAGGAAGTCATTCAGGGCCAGGAGGTAGTCGTGACGGCGGAACGCCCCATCGTGGACGTATCGCTAACCAGCACGGTGGCGACCATTTCGCGCGAGGAGATCGAGAAGTTGCCTGTCCAGGAACTGGACGACATCGTGAACCTCCAGGCCGGGGTCGTGGATGGGCACTTCCGGGGCGGGCGCCTGGGCGAGGTACAGTATCAGGTGAACGGTGTCTCCGTCAACAATCCCTACGACAACAGTTCGTCCGTCACGCTGGACCGGTCGGTGTTACAGGAAGTCCAGGTCATCAGCGGCACGTTCGACGCCGAGTACGGACAGGCGCTCAGCGGGGTCGTGAACGCCGTTCTCCGCAGCGGCGAGGAGGACGAGTACGAGTTCAACGCCGAAACCTACCTCGGCAACTACGTTAGCCCCGGCAACGACTCGGTGGACGTGCAGACGTTTACCGGCCCGCGCCGGGTGGCGCTTCTGCCCCACGTAGGCCACGAAGGACTCACGACGCTCCAGAATTTCCAGGCCAGCCTGAGCGGCCCCGTGCCGCTGCTGCCGCACACGACGTTCCTGGTCAACGGCCAGCGCAACGTGGACGACGGCTACCTGTTCGGGGTACGCCGTTTCCTTCCGACAGACAGTAGCAACTTCGAGCAGGGTATATTCACCGGCACCGGCGACGGCGCCATCGTTCCCATGAGGTACGACCGGCGCTGGTCCTTCCTGGGCAAGCTAACGCACCGGTTTACGCCAGGGCTTGAGATCAGCTATCAGGCGCTCGGCAATTTTGCCGACCGGCACCGGTACAACCACGCCTTCCGGTTCAATCCGAACGGGACGAGCACACAGCACGAAGTGTCTCTCGTGCACGGCTTCGACATCAGCCATACCCTGTCGCCCCTCACCTACTACAATCTGAGCGTCCGGCAAAACTATTTCGATTACAGGGATATGCGGTTCGACGCCGTCGACGACCCCCGCTACTTTCAGGCCGGTTTGCCGATCGGGAGCGCCGTATACGAGGAGGGCGCCATCGTCCAGGGTGTGAATCTGGGCCGGTTCGTACAGCGGACGAACGGACTGGTGGTCAAGGGGACCGTCACGAGCCAGGCAACGAAGGTGCACCTTTTCAAGACCGGTTTCGAGGTACAGCCGTCCATCGTGCGGTTCGGCGTGCCGGGGCTCATCACGACGGGCCAGGTCGACGGATTCCAGCAGCTCATCATCAAGACGGACTCCATCGGCGCGCGCGTGCTGGAGTATAAGCCGGTGCAGGGCGCCGCTTTCGTGCAGGACCGCGTGGAGTGGCGGGACCTTCGCATCCGGGCGGGGGTGCGCCTGGAGTATTTCGACGCGAACGGACTGGTTCCCAGCGATCCGGAGAATCCCGCCAATTCGATCCCCGGCGCTCCCGAATCCCACCCCGTTTCCACCACGACGAAGTTCGCGCTGGCGCCCCGTCTCGGCGTGTCGTTTCCAATTCTGAGCACGGCGTCGGTGTTCTTTTCCTTCGGCCACTTCTACCAGATGCCCGGACTGGGTCTTCTCTTCGACAACGCCGACTACTCAGTGCTGGAAAACCTCCAGGCGGGATCCATCAGCTACGGTGTAATGGGAAATCCGAATCTGAAGCCGGAGTTCACGGCCATGTACGAGTTCGGATTCAAGTCCGAACTGACCCCGGACGTGGGGTTGGACATTAATTTGTTTTACAAAGATATCCGGGACCTCCTGGGCGTAGAGTTCGTGTCTACTTACACCGCCGCCGAATACGCCCGGTTCACCAACGTGGACTTCGGCGGCGTGCGGGGGTTCACCCTGTCGCTCGACCAGCGCGATTTTGGGCCGGTGAGCACCACACTCGACTATACGTACCAGGAAGCCACCGGGAACTCCAGCGATCCGCGTGAGACGGCCAACCGGGCGGCGGCAGGGGAGGATCCGTCTCCGCGCCAGGTACCGCTTGGTTGGGACCAGCGCCATACGCTAAACCTCACCGCCCTGGTGACCCGGCCCCATAGCTACGCACTGACGGGCATCGTCCGCCTCTCGTCCGGGCAGCCGTATACGCCGACGATCGGGTCGGGCTTCGGGGCCGAGCTCGAAGAGAACTCTGGCAGGAAGCATACCTCGGTGGTCGTTGATGTGCGGGCCGAAAAGTACCTTCACCTCGGCAATGTAGATCTGACAGGGTTCGTGCGGGTCTTCAACCTGTTCGACACCCACTTTTTCAACGGGTTCGTCTACGCGGATACAGGCAGCCCGTTTTATACACTGAATCCAACGGCCCAGCGCAATCCCGACCCCGGCAGGCTCTTCGCGCCCCGCCGGGTAGAGGTCGGGATTTCGCTCCGGGGCCTGATTCCGGTGAAGTAATAGCAATCCGGATGATCAGTGCTGGTTTTAGAGAAAATGCAAACCACCCCTGTATCCCCTCCTTGGAAAGGAGGGGAGCTTATGTTGCCCCGATGATACTGCAAGCAAACAGATGTATTGGCGTAGTGCGGCGGTTGTTCGCTATGGTGCTTATGGTGGTAGTGTTTGCGCCTGCGCTCAGGGCGCAGCAGTTTGAGCCCACGACTCCGCCCGAGTGGCGCAGCGACATCGATTATGAACGGCAGGGTTTGCACGACGCCAACCGCATCCGCACGCTGTTCTACAACTTCGGCATGGTGGGGGACTACCAGACGAACCCGGACCTGAGCATTTTCCACTCCGTGGAGGTGCCGAAGGGCAGCGGCGTGAACTATTCGGATGGAGTGACGCCTTTCGTGTTGACGCAGTTGTCGAAGGCGACGGCTCCCGACGAGCAGTTCTACATCATGTTGACGGGCTTCCGTGAGCGGCAGGCGCAGAGCCCTGTGTTCGCGGGAAAGCAGATGCGCTTCGAGCCGCGGCCCGGATTTTTCGAGCCGGATCCGAACATCAACAAGGGCCGGTCGATCGCGATCAGCAACGATCCGCGCACCTGGCCGGGCGCGGTAGATGCGGCGGGGAATCCGCGTGGGAGCGTGGACCCGACGGAATGCTGGTACGATAAGATCAACGACCCCGACGATCCCGGCTGGTGCGGGTCGTGGAACGGCTTCTTCGGCAAGCGCGCGAACGCCGACCAGGAATCGTATTCCGTCATGGACGACGACCAGTATTTCATCAACTTCGTGCCGGACAGCCGCGACTCCAGCCGCAACGGGCTGGGGCTCCGGGTGGAAGTGCGGGGGTTCCAGTGGGCCAATCCGCAGGCCCAGGACGTGATCTTCTGGCACTACGACATCGTCAACGAGAGCACGACCGACTACGACGACATGATCTTCGGCCTGTACATGGACTCGGGCGTGGGCGGGGCGCAGATCTCGTGCGACGGGGTCGCAGAGAGCGACGACGATAACGCTCGCTTCGATAAAGACTTTGGCCTGAACCTCGTATACACGTGGGACGAGGGCGGCCGCGGCGTTGGGCTCCAGTCTACCTGCCAGCAGACGGGATACCTGGGCTACGCCTACCTCGAGACGCCCGGCAATGCGGTGGACGGGATCGACAATGACGAGGATGGCATCACTGACGAGCGGCGCGATGGGGGGCCGGGCCAGAAGATCGAGGGCCAGGAGGCCATCAGGACGGCGGTTCAGGCGCGGTACGACATCGTGAAGTTCGAGGTGCAATACGGACCGCTGGAGGAGCGCGCGGCGTATCGCGCGGGGGTATGGTGGACCGGCGACGAGGACCTGGACTGGGTGGCCGAGTTCAGCGACACCGGCGCGGATGGCATCTTTACCGACGACCACAACCCCGCCGATACGGGTGAGGGCGACGGCATGCCGACGGAAGGGGAGGCCAACTTCGACCGCACCGACATCACCGAGAGCGACCAGATCGGCCTTACGGGCTTCAAGTTGAACCGGATCCGGCCCGGCGGCAGCGCCAACAGCTCGGAGACGGACAACATCGTCTTCTTCACGAACGAGAACGAGTGGCCCCGGCGCCTCTACGAGCAGTTCACGAATGGAAACCCTGACGTCCGCTTCGATGAAACTGAGGTGCATGACTACAACATCGGGTTTCTGTTTGCGTCCGGCCCGTTTACCCTGAAGGCCGGGCGGCGAGAGCGGTTCAGCCTGGCGCTCGCCTTCGGGGCGGATCTGACCGAGTTGGAGGATAACGTCAGCGTCGTTCAGTCCATCTACAATGCCAACTACCAGTTTGCGACCCCCCCGCCGCCGCCGGTCGTGCGGGGCTTTTCTCAGGACGGCAGGGTGACACTCGTGTGGGACAACGAGGCGGAGGAAGCTGCCGACCCGGTCACGGGTGAGAACGACTTCGAGGGATACCGGATCTACAGGGCCACCGATCCCAACTTCCTGGACGCCCAGAAGGTTTTCGACGCGCGGGGGAACGGACCGCTGGGCAACGGGCGCCCGATCGCGCAGTTCGACCTCAAGAACGGCATACGGGGATTCTCCGACATTTCCGTGCAGGGGGTGCAGTACTGGCTGGGCGACGATTCCGGGCTCGTGCATACGTGGACGGACTCGACGGTAACCAACGGGCAGACGTATTACTATGCGGTAACCGCGTATGACCGTGGTTCGGAGAAGTTCAACTTTTATCCGTCCGAGAACTCCATGTCTATTTCCCGGACGCTGCGCGGCGGCACGATCCTGCCGGTCAACGTGGTGCAGGCTCGGCCGGAAGGGCACGTGCCGGGGTACATTCCGGCGCAGGTACAGGACGGCTCTGTTCGGCAGGTGGCAGGGAACGGCGTGGGCAGCCTGGACGTGCGGATCTTGAACTCCGCACAGGTACCGGACGCGCACACGTTCCGCATCGAGTTCAAAGCCCCATCCGACAGCATCCGGGCGACGTCTTACCGGATGACGGATCTTACCACCGACGAAGTCCTGTTCGAGTCTGGAACGGATCTTTCGGGATTGGGGGTCGGACCCGTCGGCGCCGGGGTGCTGCCCGTGCTGACGACCCTTGCGACTCCCGAGGTAGACACGCTGGCGAGCGGGTTCACATCGGAGAGCCACACCAATGCGGTCTTGCGCCCGGAATACCAGCACTCCATTTCCATCAACCGGCGCAGGCCCGGGTATCCGGACAGCCTGCTCATTTCGTTTGGAGATACGCCGCTCGATACCTCGCTGGCCGCCATCGGGCAGCCCGCAACCCCCGCCAATTTCAAGATTACGACAGCAGATGGGGGCCGCCAGTTCGACTTTCGATTCGAGGACAGCAACGGTGACCACACGCTGAGTGCAGACGGAGATTTCATCGACGTGCTGATGCCGGTGAGTGAGGGTTCGAGCCAGCAGGTCTCGACCTGGCGCATCTTCTACGACGCCGACCGCAGCACTGGCGCGTCCGACCCCCCTGGCGCCGGGGACGTCTACGAACTGGTGCTCCAGCTCCCCTTCGGACCCGGCGATGCCTTCGAGTTCATGACGAGCGGTGAGCGCGTAGATCCGGACCTCGCCAGGACCGCGTTCGGCAATGAGAAGCCGTACGTAGTGCCCAATCCGTACGTCGCTTCCGCCAGTTTCGAACCGGAGCGGTTCGCGCAGGCGGGCAGGGGAGAGCGCCGCCTGGAGTTCCGCGCTATTCCAGCGGGTGCGACGGTTCGGATTTACAGCCTGCGCGGCGAACTCGTACAGACGCTGCACCAGGACGAGTCGACCGTGGGCATGGTGCCGTGGAACCTGCGGACGAAGGACAATCTGGAGGTGGCGCCGGGCCTGTACATCTTCCACGTGGAGTCGGATGCGGGCGAATACACGGGCAAGTTCGCCATCATCAAATGAGGGCCGGGGAGGTTGAAAGTTGAAGGTTAAAAGGTTGAAGGTTGTCCCGATTCGGGGCTGGCGAGCGGTATTGTTATGAAGCGGAACAGTACGATCATACTGAAGGGGCTTCTTCTGGCGGCTGTAATGGTGGGCGGCAGCCGACCGGCGGCGGCGCAGACGAAGACGGGCACGACGGTGGGCCAGTTTCTGCTGGTGGAGCCGAGCGCCCGGGCATCCGGAATGGGGAATGCAGCCGTCGCCGTTTACGGCCAAGCCGAATCGGCCTTCTACAATCCGGGGGCCGTCGGGCAGATGCAGGGATCGGGGGTGCAGTTCACGTACAGTTCGTGGCTGGCGGGCATCACGTACAATTACGCCGTGGCCGCATTGCGGCTGGGAGGCGCCAATACCCTGATTATCTCGACCACAGCTCTCAACTCCGGCAATATAGACGTGCGTACAGTGGACCGGCCGGAAGGCACGGGGGAGCAGTACACCGTGTCGGACCTGGCGTTCGGGATCGGGTATGCCCGGCGCCTCACGGATCGTTTTTCGGCGGGCCTTCAGGCGAAGTACGTTCAGGAGCGTATCTGGCACAGTTCCCTGACGGCGCTCGCCCTCGACTTCGGCGTGCTGTACCGGCTGCCCTTCGGTTCGTACCTGGGGGCGAGCCTGTCCAATTTCGGGAGCCGGGGCCGTTACGACGGGCGCGACCTTCGCGTCCGGTACGACCAGGACCCCGACCGCAACGGCGACAACAGCAGCCTGCCGGCGGCCCTGGTCACGAAGAGCTACGCCTTGCCGATCATCTTCCGCGTGGGGCTCGGGGTGCCGGTCCGGGTGAACGACTACAGCCGCGGGCTGCTCGTCGTAGACGCCGCGCAGCCGAGCGACAACACGCAGAGCCTCAGCCTGGGCACGGAGTGGACCTTCTTCGACGTGTTTTCGATACGTGGGGGCTACCAGCAGCTTTTTCAGAAGGATTCGGAACTCGGGCTTACGCTGGGTAGCGGCATCAATTATAACATCACGTCGACGTTCGGGGTGCAACTCGACTATGCCTGGGCCAACCACCAGAGCCTGGGGGACATTCATCGCTTCACGCTGGGGGTGACGTTTTAGGGTGTTTGTTGTCGGTTGTGTTGGGTGACCGCGGACGGCCGACAGTGGACCGCCGTAGGATCGGGTTGAGGGTTGGCACGGATGGCACACTTTGCAGGAGTGTTCGGGTGTTTGCGTGTTCACGTGTTCAAGGAGTTTGGGCGTGTGGGCGTGGATGGCACACTTTCTTCCGTTTTCGTATGCCGGCGGGGGTGAATCCGGCGTTTTTCGGGTGTTTTGGACGGATCGGATGGCACACCTGGCACACGGTTGTGCCATCGGGTTCGGGTTGCAGACACCCTCCGGCCCTGGCGGGCCACTTACCTCAAGGGAGCGGTTAGGGGATGGCACACGTTGGGAATTGTTGTGTGCCGGGGTGGATTTTGCGCCTTTTGGGGCGTTTGGGGCAATTCGGATGGCACACATGGCACAGGTCTGATGGTTGCGGGTCGGGGGGTATGCGTTGAAGGCCGGCGCCCTGATGGACAGCGTCGGGAGCACAGGTTTGCGGGACGTTCTTTGCTTCTGGTTTTCTGCACTGGATCGATGTGAGGGAGGTCCGGATCTATGTAACAAAATATGTGTGGTGGGGCAAGGTTATGTTTTGAACCTTGACTTTTCGGTTTGTGTGTTGAGGGTGGCAGATCAATGGTTTCAAGGTCCGGAGGCAGAGAAGGCGCAGGCTGAAGACCTGCGGCTACACTCCGGGCAGATGAACGCAGGCAGGAGTTCCGTGGCTGTGGGGATTGGATCGAGATGTTGATTTAAGTCATTATTTATAAAGCTCATGCGATTTTCGTTTTTTTTGCTGGCGGGCTTTGCCGGCTCGTTGTTACTGGCCGGGTCCGCGCGGGGGCAGTCGGGTACGGTGGTCCTTTTCGACGAGCCTGCGACGGCGGGGCAGGGGTATTATGAATCATCCGAGGGCAGGGCACAGTCAGGAGACATGCTCGTTCTGGGCGGACCGGACGCTACGATGCTTCCCGTCGGTACAGACCACGCTTTTTCAGGGGTAGCGAGCGGGGTGCTTCAGTACAGGCACGTTTCAGGGGGTAGCTGGGAGCTTGGGCTTCAGGTGGAGGGAGCGCCCGTGGATCTGTCCGGTGCGGACAGCCTGGTGCTTTACCTGGATGCACCTGCCGGCGTGCCCGGCGCAGATCTGCCCCGGCTGGGTCTGGAAGATGCGGCGGGCCATCGGACGGCATACCTGCCGCTCGCGCTGGGTACGCGAAAGGGCTTCAATTCCGTGCGTAGCGGGTTTCAGGAGGGCAGTGCGACCGATC
>DASSAV010000364.1:0-28804 GCA_035699265.1 Rhodothermales bacterium | reverse complement strand
CTGGGCTTCGCACAAAAACTGCTCCAGCCGGTCGCCCCCGAACAGGTCGGATACGGTGTTGGATGAGCCGCCGGCCGTCAGAACGTCCAGGCCTTCTATATCGGTACTTAGATTCTGGCTGTCCAGGGATACCTCGCCCCTCAGCACCTGCATGAGTCCGCTCTTACGGTCGAGCCCCAGCAGTTCTGCAATACGCGGCCTGCGTAGGTCCGCGTCCACGAGCAGCACCCGCCGCCCACCTTTTGCCATAGTGATCGCCAGGTTCGCCGCCGAGACCGATTTGCCCTCCCCTGGGCTCGCGCTCGTCACCAGAATAGTGCGAATCACTTTCCCCGGCAGCGCGTGCTCGAGGTTGATCCGGATCGGGCGATACGTCTCGGCAACCGGGGATGCAGGCTTGAGCGCCGGCATAAGGCTCGTGGATACCTGTACGCCGTTTACATCGATCGTCTTCTGGCGGCCATAGGACTTCCGGATCGCCTTGGTCATGTCGGGAATTACCCCGAGTGGCATCGGGCCGGCGCCAGTCACCTGGTCGGGCTTATAGATACGGTTGTCCAGCTTGTCGACCGAGACGGCCAGGCCGAGCCCGACGAGCAGGCCCAGGAAAGCACCCAGAATGAGATTCCGCAGCCTGTTGTCGGCGGACTGAGATGCCCATTCAGCCTGCTGAAGCAGCCGCACGTATCCCCCCGACTGCTGAGAGGCACCCGTGATGCGCATCTCGAACAGCCGGTCGGCGACGTACTTGTAAGCCTGTTGCGCGTAGTCCCTCGACCGCGCTAGCTCGGCGAGCCGCATCGACTGTCCGGGGATGCGGGCATAGTCCTCCTGCACACTGGCGAGCTGCTTTTCTACCAGTGCGAGCGTCGCGTTCATTCGCTTGATCTCCTCCCTCGCCTGGTCAGCTTTCTGCTTTAAGCTGACAATGTACGCCACGGGAGATTGCCCGTCGACGGCACTTGCGCTTGAGAGCAGGGCCTCCGAACTGCGCCTGAGTTGCGCCTCCAGGCCGGCGATCAGGCTGTCGGTGCGCGTGAGCTCCCGCTGCACGACAGGGCTGCGCTGACCGGGGGCGTATCGTTGCTCAATGTCATCTTTGTGCTTTTTGAGGTCCGATATCTTGTCTGTAAGATCCTGAACCACCTGCTGGGGGTTGGACACGAGTTGGTCCGGTACCCGCAGGCTCTGCCTGTTGATCTCAGATTCGAGCTCTCGCAGTTCGCTCGTCTTGAGTTGGAGGTCCAGCCGCGTGTTGTCCCGCTCCGCCTGTAGGGCCGCCATCTTCGCTACGAGCTCCCGGTCGCCGTCGGCGAGGCCTCCCGCGTCGAGATTGCTGGCGTCCATCTGAGCTTCTACACGGTCCAGTTCCTGCCGACGCTGCTCTTCCTGCTGCTCCAGGAACGCCTGCACGTTCGACAGCCGCTCCTGACCGGCCTCCTGGGTCATCTTCTGGTATTCTTCCGCGAACACGTTTGCCAGTAGAATCGCCTCTCGCGGCTCCATGCTCGTAGCGCTCACCCGCACGATATTCATGCTTCCCCTTTCCGGTGCGAAGCTGACCCGGCCCTTCAACACGTTGGCGAGCGCCTCGGTGCTGCGGACGCCCCGTGACGTCCGCAACAGGGAAATGGGCTTTCCGTCTGCGCGAACCTTCATCTCTTCCAGGCGCTTAGCGACCCGTGTTGCCAGGGGCGAAGAGATCTGAAGTACCAGCAGCTCCTCCGATACCGGCCGGTCGGCCTGCGCGAACAGATTCGTGGTGGGGGGGCCTACACTGGGGCTCGACTGACCCTGGCCGTAATATGGGTTTGTGGCGAGATCCACCATGATGTAGCTGGTGGCCTGATAATACGTGACCTGGCGCTGCGTGTACGCCACGGCACCGGCGACAGCCACCAGGAAAACCAGCAGGACGATCCACTTTCGCCGGTAGAGCAGGTCGAGCGCAAGTTCAACCTGCTCCCGCAAAGAGACCGGTTGCATGCCGGGATACGGCTGGTATCCCGGGTGTCCCCCGTACCCATTACGCCTCGGCTCTGCCCGAAGCTGCCGCTGCCTGTCGTACACGATGCTTTTTCGGTATGAAAGGTTGTCTGACACCGTGTTGGAAGTAGCGCGGGATCTACTCACGCCGTTTCCGTTCCGGTCGCCGTTCTGGTTTTGCATGCTGTCCAATCCTGCGACGAGGCGCTTATCCATCGAACCGGCCGCTGCCGAGAAGCACGATCTTGTCGCGGTCGTGCGCGACGTGCTTCAGTGCGTTGCGCGTATCGATGATACACGGCGCATCACGCGCGATCTGGGCATAGGGAAACGCGCTGTGGTCCGTTAAGATAACCACGACGTCGCTGGACTGCAGCATCTCCCGTGTAAGTGGAGCGGACTGCATCGGCTCGGGGTCGTTTTCTCCTTCCAGGCGCAGGGTCGGCACGTGCGGATCGCTGTACGATAGATTTGTGATACCCCTGGCGCGAAGCAACTCCATCACCTTCAACGCCGGCGAATGCCGCAGGTCGTCTACGTCCTTCTTGAACGCGACGCCCAGCACCAGCACCTTCGCGTCTCGCACCTTTACGGGCCGGTTCGCAATCGCACGCAGGATGGCGTCTACCACGTAGTGCGGCATCTCTTCATTCACGTGCGCCGAGAGCGTGATGAAGCTCGTCTCGAAATCGTACCGCCGCGCCAGCCAGGAGAGATAGTAAGGGTCGATCGGGATGCAGTGTCCGCCAAGGCCAGGCCCGGGATAGAACGGCATGAACCCGAACGGCTTCGTCGCCGCCGCCTCTACCACTTCCCAGATCGAAATACCGCCCATCCGGTCGCATAACCGCGCCAGCTCGTTGATGAGCGCGATGTTCACCGAGCGGAAGATGTTCTCCAGCAATTTCTCCATCTCGGCCACCTTCGGGCTGGAGACCCGGTGCACGCGCTCGACCACCTGCTGCATCGCCAAACACGCCAGCGCCGTGCACGCCTCCGTAACCCCGCCGACGACCACCGGCGTGTTGGACGTGTTGAATTGTGCATTGCCCGGGTCGATTCGCTCCGGGCTGAATGCCAGGAAGTAGTCCCGCCCCAGTTGCATGTTCTGCCCGGAGGCGGCTTTCTCCAGGATGGGCTGCACGAGCCCTTCGGTGGTGTCCGGGTAGGTCGTGCTCTTCAGGATCACGAGCTGGCCGGGCCGTAGATGCGCCGCAATGGCCTCCGCTGCCGACTTGATGTAAGATACGTCGGGGTCCTTGTACTCTGTGACCGGCGTGGGCACGCAGATGAAAAAGACGTCCACGTCACCGGCGCCCTCGAACGTGTCGCGCGCCGTAAAGCGGCCATTCGCTACCACGCTCGCCAGATCCTCATTCGCCACGTCCTGAATGTAATTCTGGCCCGCGTTCAGCCGCAGCACCTTCTCCGCGCTCAGATCGAACCCGACCGTCCTGAATCCCTTCTGTGCGAACTCGACGGACAGGGGAAGTCCCACGTAGCCCAACCCCACCACGCCTATCGTAGCCTGCTTCGTCTTGATCGCATCGTATAGCTTGCCCCCAAACCCTGGGAGTGCAGACCCCGCCGGGTTAGGCGTGGTCGCAACCTTCGTCTCCGCATCCGCCCCATCCCCTCCTGCTGTAAATTCCATGTTGTCCATATTCAGAAACGTCGATAATGACTTACGTGATACGCCGCGGGCTGCACTGTGCAACTCCTCGGCCCGGCCTTACCTCCCACCTCCCTGTGACACAAAATTGTCACGCACCCAATCTCAAGGCCGTCCTACATCCCGGGACGTGAACCGAATTTTCGATCACCCCACCCGACCCCGCGCCCGTCCCTTTTTAGCACCCTTCTTTATGCGCAAAATCGCAGACCAGTCACAGACGACACGTCGGAACGGCGCACCGGTATTTTGACTGCTCATGCATGCTTTCCATCATATTGGTCTTTGTAGAATCACCCTTCTGACTAACAGATCTGGCAGTTCGGATGAATGATCGTAGAGTACGGAGATCGTTGTACCTGGATCAGCAAGATGGGGCGTCGGCACTTGTTGTGTATGGAGTCTTCCAAATAGATAAAAAGCATACCCCCGATCCGCCATGTGCGCCAAATATCCCCTTTCCAGCGTGCGTTCTGCTCAATCAGGTAAGGCATGTGACGTAAGCGGAAGAGGCAGGGGGATCCTCCGAATCAGATCCTTTGATCTCCCCTGCCATGACCCCGGAGAAGTAGGTTCAGGGAAAAGCCAGATCGACCGTGCACGGCTTTTCGTCAGTCACACGCGATCTCTCGTATGCTGAGCAGGAGATCGCCCGTCGTGGTGCACCCAAGCTTCTCCATGGCCCGACGCTGATAACTCACGACAGTCTTTCTGTTGATCCCCATGAGTTGCGCAACGTGGTGGACGGCCCTGCCGACTCCTAAGAGATGAACGATCGCCAGTTCCTGGTCCGTCAGCGCATCTAACCCCGCCCTCTCGTCCAGGCTGCCCTTGATCGCTCTGCTGATGAACTTCAGCGCCAGCGAAGGACTGAGATGCGTTCGGCCATTGTAGGCGGCACGAATGGCGTCAATTACCACTGCGCTGGATTCCGTCTTCGACACATAGCCCAGTGCCCCCACACGGATGGCCCGCTCCGCAAAGGCAGACTCTTTCCCCATGGAGAATACGACGACCTGCGTGCCGGGGGAGCTTTGCCGGATAGCCGGTATGAGACTCAAACCGTAAGCATCCGAGAGAGACAAATCGACGACTGCTACGTCCGGGCGCGATGACTCGATGAGCTGGTGCGCCTCTGCGGCAGTGACGGAGTAGCCGCAAAAGCACATGTCAGGTTGATGCGTCAGCGCCACCTGCAAAGCCTGGCATACGGCAGGGTGGTCGTCGATGACCACAACGCGAATGCATACGTCCACGGGAAGCGCGGGCATTGAGGAGGACTTGGCATCCGATCGGTGCAGCAAATGTGTGATCATGAGAATGACTTGACGGATCTCTGATAGAATGCGCGATCCGATTGCCCCCAAAGTACCTGCCCGACTCGGTACACGACCATTCTATGCGGTTGCAGCAGTATGTAGCGACACGGTCAATGTACCCCCCGGCTCGTATCGTACTTTGTCGCTTTCGCCCACCGAACCGTCCGCTTTCGGCGCATTGCTCGCCCGTCTCAGGCGCAAGGCACCGGCGCTTGGCCACTGAACTGCGCTCGGGCCCTCCATAGCGTTTCGGCGAGTGGTGACGGCCGTATCCTCACACGGCAGCCAGCTTAAGAGGTACAGCCAACAGCCGATGCATAAAGAATGCTTTTTGTGCATCTTTCATAGCCAGTCCTTTCGTTTTTTACGGACATCCGCAATCTACTCCGGAGGTCTACGATGTACCGGAACCTTCTGGTCGGCAGTCGATCCACAGGGCCCGTCGACGTGCACCGCGACACCCTGCGCATCTTCTGTGTACTGGCAGGCATGCTCAATCCTCTGTTCGGGGCCGTCTACCGGATCACCGATCCCACCGCCTTCGATCCACTCTCGGCTCGTTTCGGCCTTGCTGTAATCGCCCTGTTCCTGCTCTCGCTCTCCTATATGCATGCCTGGGTGCGAGACCACTTCATTGGCCTCGTACAGGCATATTTTTACCTCTTGATCGTATATCTCGTCGGACTGACGGCGCTGAACAGCTTCTCACCCAACTATACATTAGGGCTAATGTTTGCGATCACGGCTGTCGGCGTTGCCTTCAGCCTTGGATTGAGGAAGCGGCTGGCGCCGCTCCGGAGCTATCTGGCCTTCGCTGTCCTATTGACAGTACCGGCCGGCCTCATGGTGCACACGCCGCAGGTGAGCACGGCGATCTTGTGGATATGCGCCTTCAGCACGTCCATCGTCATCTACGTGGGGGCGCTCGCGAAGATCAAAGCCGAAGACTCCGTAGAAGAATCGGAACAGCGATACCACACCCTCATGAGTGCAGCCAGCGATGCCATCTTCATCTCCGATCCCGGAACGGGGATGCTCATCGATGCCAACCAGAAAGCACAGGAACTGGTCGGCCGATCACTCGATGAGATTCAACGGATGCGCACCGCCGAACTATTTCCACTGGAGGGACGCGATCGATTCAACAGCCTGTTCGAAGTGCACGTCTTCGAAAAGAAGCCCATCGCGGAAGATCTGTTCGTTGCGCATCGCTCAGGCGAGTGCATCCCGATCGACGTGAGCGCCAGCCTCGTCGACGTCGGGGGGCGCAAGTTTATTCAGGGCATCTTCAGGCGACACCGGTACGAACAACAACTGATCCAGGCGAAGGAGCGGGCAGAGGAGTTGCTTCATCTGAAGACCAGTCTCCTCAACAACATGAGCCACGAGCTTCGCACGCCGCTTACCAGTATCCTGGGTTATGCTGAAATGCTGAACGATCGGGGAGGAAATCCCCACGAGTGCGCCCAGGTGATCATTACCAGCGCGAAGCGCCTGCATGAAACACTGAACTCCATCCTCGGGCTCGCGCAACTCGAGAGCGGCGTAGCCCACCTGGACTTAAAGGTGCTGGACGTCGCGTCCCAGGTACAGGAATGTCTCTCACTGCTGAAACCCCTGGCGGATGCCAAGAAACTCGACCTGCGTGCGCTTGTGCTGTGCCCGCAGGTCTTTGCTGTGGCAGACGAGATTTGCCTGAACCGAATTGTGAACAATCTGGTAGGCAACGCCATCAAATTCACGGAGGTAGGCTACGTCGCCCTCGAGATCGATGCCGATGAGCATTGGGTCTTCCTGCGTGTTCGCGACAGCGGCATCGGGATCAGTACCTCCTTCTTACCCCATCTTTTCCACGAGTTCAGGCAGGAGTCAACGGGCCTGTCACGCAGCTATGAGGGGAATGGCCTTGGCCTCGCTATCACGAAACGGCTCGTCGATCTGCTCAAAGGAACGATCACGGTCGAGAGCAAAAAGGGGGATGGCACCGTCTTTACCGTTGCCCTCTCGCGCGTCTTGATCGACTCAGAGCAGGGAGGAGCGTCCTGCACGCCGGCGGCGGCAAATGGAGGTCCCCGAAAAAAGCTGTTGGTCGTTGAGGATAACGCGGATACACGCAACCTCGTATTCCAGCGCATGAGCGAGTATTTCAACGTGGATACGGCGTCTGATCCAGAGACGGCGCTTAGGATGGCAACCGACACACGCTATCATGCCTTCGTGCTGGATATCAATCTGGGCGCTCCCAGAGACGGGGTCGACGTGCTCCAATCCCTGCGAGGGATGCCGCAGTATGGAAAAACTCCGATGGTGGCGTTAACCGCATTCGCGATGCCCGGCGATAAAGAACATTTCTTGGGGAAGGGATTCGACCATTATCTCAGCAAACCGTTTACAAAGGAGCAACTGCTGCAAGTGACTTATCTGCTCCTGAAGCCGGAGCGTGGCGATCCCAGCCTGGCGTCGTCTCAGGCATCAGCATGGCGGTCCTGACACAGTATGCTGAACTTTCGATCAGTACTGCTATCCTGATACTTAACCACCGCTGGAGCCAGGGGCGTTCGATTCACCCGGACGAAGCCTTGCTCCCTTCAGGGTACATCCACCTTGGTGAGAGCCAACCAGTCGTGCGGGTGGAAATACCAGAGCGCGTTCCCTTCCGGGGAATCCGGTTGAGGGCGCCAGTCATAGTGCCACTGCACACGCGGCGGGAGGCTCATGAGGATGCTCTCTGTGCGCCCCTCCGTTTCGATCCCGAACCGGGTACCTCTATCGAACAGCAGGTTAAACTCCGCATATCGGCCGCGCCTGATTTCCTGGAACGTCCGTTCGCGCGCTCCATACGGAGTGGCTCGTCTACGCTCCACGATCTGAACGTAGGAACGCAGGAAGGCTCGCCCCGCCTCTCTCGCGAAGAAAAACGTGGCTTCGGGGTCGCCGCGTAGATAGTCGTAGAAGATGCCGCCCACCCCGCGCGTCTCCCCTCGATGCGGCAGATAAAAGTAGGTATCGCAGCGGCGCTTAAAGTCGGCATAATCGGCGATTTCGGGGTGATGGTCACAGACCTCTTTCCAGACGGCGTGAAAGTGCTGCGCGTCTTCGAGGAACGGGTACGTAGGAGTCAGGTCCGCCCCTCCGCCAAACCACTGGTCCCTGGGATTGAAGAGATCCTCGCCCAGCGCAAAGTAGCGAAAGTTGGCGTGGACCGCGGGGACGAACGGGTTGCAAGGATGGATCACCAGGGAGATGCCCGTGGCGAAGAAGGGCATGGGCTCGACGTTCAAGCCAACTGCTGTACGTTCCGGAAGGTCACCGTGGACAGCGGAGGTGTTGACCCCCGCCTTTTCGAACACCTGCCCGCCTTCCAGTACGCGGCTGGTGCCCCCACCGCCTCCTTCGCGCTTCCAGGTATCCGTACGAAAACGGACTTCCGGCTCGAAGTCCTCCAGCCCTTTGCAAATAGACTGTTGGAGGGCTTCTACAAAACGCTGCATGCGGTGGGCCAGTGAAATGTCCGTGCGCGGCGTTTCGCGAAGCCGGGCGAGGCGCTCTTCATTGTCGAGCATGTTCTGTTTAATGCTGTCTGGAAAATCCTGAATGACTGTTGGCCACCGCAAGGCAACGCCCTGGACACTCCTCTGACCTGCAGCCAGCAGGCTCTCATCCTGGATGAACGTCTGGCTGCGTCGTCAGGAGCCGCTCGATCTGTTCGCCGAATGTACCGCGCCAGCTTTCGGGCGGGGGCGCTTGCCATCCCATACGCTGCTTTTGCGTGGGATGCTCCAACGCCAGGCGATAGCAGTGTAGCGCAATATTGCGGCCGTCCAGTTCCTGTGTGGCGCCGTATCGAAAGTCGCCGACGATCGGAAACCCCGAATGGGCCAGTTGGATGCGGATCTGATGGGGCCGGCCGGTTTCCAGTACGACCTCGACCAGAGACCGGCCGTCTTGTGACGCGAGGGCATCCCACGCAAGCTCCGCACGCCTGGCGCCGGCGTACGTCGGGGGAACCACACGCACCCGTCGCTCCTCTTTGACCAGATAATCGATGCACCTGCCACTCCCCTCACGTTTGCCCTCGACCAGGGCCAGATAACGCTTTTCGACGGTGCGCTCGCGGAATTGCGTAGACAGGCGGGCGGCGGCTTTCGAGGTGCGCGCAAAAACCATCACGCCGGAAACAGGCCGGTCCAACCGGTGAACCAGGCCGAGGTACACCTTGCCGGGTTTACGGTACATCTCCTTAACGTATGCCTTTGCAACCGTGAGCAGGTCCGGGTCTCCCGTCTCGTCTTGTTGAACCAGCATCCCGGCAGGCTTATTGACGACCAGCAGGTGGTTATCCTGATAGAGTACCGGAATCATGCCCCGAAGATCTCTCGGCGTTCCGCTCTGGGCAGCGCGGTTGCGACGAGATGGTACGAATGGTCTATCATCTCACGCACCTCTGCCGTCGGAATGCTCCCGTCCATGAGCACCGTGTTCCAGTGTGTTTTGTTCATGTGATACCCGGGGCGAACGGATTCGTACCGCTCGCGGAGTACGATGCTCCGTTCCGGGTCGCACTTGAGATTGATGCTCGTGGGCAACTCCGCCAGGTTCAGCAGGGCAAACATCTTGCTGCCCACCTTGAAAACGAGCGCCTGCTCGCCGAAAGGAAATCCCTCCGACACGCCGTCTTTCGCAAGGCAGTAATCCCGAATGGCGTCGATGGTCATGATGCGCGGCAGCGTCTGCCGCCCCCTTTACAGGCGAATGGTACTCAACAGGGTACCAAACTACGCATCACGACCGTCTATTGCGCCATGATCCAGATATCGTTGCGAAGGCTACCGGTCAGGTTTGCAGCACGAGCAGGGGTGCATCGTCGGATTCGATCTCGAAAGGAACGACACTTTCGGTCATCCAGCAGCCGTCGTACGGGCCGTCCTGCTGACGCGACAGCGTAAACAAGTACCCGTACCGCTCTGCATCTTCCGAAACGATGACGACCGATATGGAAGCCCTATCGTCGTTCACGTTGATGTGGCCGTATCGCGCGTGCTGGTGGTTGAGCACCGGGCTGTACACCGGGTTATGCACCAACTCCACGAACTTTTCCAGAGGACCCGTTGATTGCCGATTATCCGGCGATGAAAAGCGGAATGCCACCTCAATCCCTGCATCCGCATACGGCTCGTCGTTCGATCCCAGCGCGTTCACGACGATTTGCACGACGTCGGCCGGCGAGAGCGCCGGGCTCGGACGCATGCCGAGGAGCGACCCGCTGCGACTTGCGAGTGAAACCCTTGTACTGTCCGCTCGACCGGTTTGATCGGGCTTCGTCTTATCTATATGGCTGGCCGGGCCGGGAGCCAGCGCCATCATACAGGCGGTCAGCATCACGGCCCCAGCCGTACTTAATGTTCTCACGATACACCTCCTATTCCTCTCTACACGCTATGTATCGGCTGCACCCGTGCTGAAGCGGCTATAGAGCCGCTGTTCAGGCGAGGATGCCCCGGTTACGACAGCACCGGACCCTGCGGGTGGCCCCGGCCTGCCGCCTTTGTGTTATCAACCGGGTGGGCATGGGGATTTCTCCGGCGAACCTGCACCAACGCTGTTACTATGCAAGCGCGCGGTGTGACGGTCTCGAAAAACAGCGTCTGCCGTGGCGTGGAAGTGCAGCAAGCGCCACTGGAACAGCCATTCCGCACCCAGACGTCCACCACCCCTCCGGGGAAGGGGCAGGGCCAGGCAGGAAGTGCGTTCCTCAGTCCCGGACGTCGTAAGAGAGTTCGTGGACGGCGTCTACGAAGGCCCGGGCATGGTCCGGGTCGTGGTCCGGGTGCATGCCATGGCCCAGGTTGGCGATGTGCCCGAGCGGACCAAACGCGGTAAGCATGCGGAGAACCTCGCTGCGGATGGTATCGGGGCCCGCATACAACACGCACGGGTCCAAATTGCCCTGCAGCGCCGCTCGCTCGCCCACAACCTGACGTGCCTCGGCCGGGTCCATCGTCCAGTCCAGGCCGATCACGTCGAAGGCCGAATCGGCGAGACTGTCCAGCGCGTAATGGGCGCCCTTTGCAAAGACGATAGAAGGGACCTCCGGGTGCTTTGTCCGTATATGCTCGGCTATGCGCCGAAGGTAGGGGAGTGCGAACGCCTGGAACTCGTTGGGCCCAAGATAGCCGGCCCACGAATCGAATACCTGGATGGCCTGTGCCCCGGCCTCGATCTGGCCGTCCAGATAGTCCAGAAGCACCTCTGTGAGCGCCGACAGGAGGCGGTGGCTCGCATCCGGGTCGGCAAATAGCCAGGTCTTCGCCCGTGCAAACGTTTTGCTTCCACCTCCTTCTATCATGTACGCCATGAGCGTCCACGGTGCGCCGCAGAAGCCTATGAGCGGCACGTCCCCGCCCAGTTCCTTCTGTACGAGCCTGATCGCGTCGAAGACGTAGCCGAGCGATTCATCTACGTCCGGGCGCACGAGGCGCCCGAGGTCGTCAGGCCCGCAGAGCGGCTGTGGAAACACAGGTCCCCTGCCCGTGACCATCTCCACGTTCAGTCCCATCGCCTGCGGCACTACCAGGATGTCCGAGAAGATGATGGCCGCATCCACGTCGAAGCGGCGGATGGGCTGCATCGTGACTTCCGCCGCCAGTTCCGGCGTGCGGCAGACGGTGAAGAACTCGTCTTCGGAGCGGAGCGAACGGTACTCCGGCAGATACCGGCCGGCCTGGCGCATCATCCAGACGGGCGTACGCTCGACGGGCAGGCGCCGTGCCGCGCGGAGAAGGAGGTCGTTTTTGAGCGGCGGAAGATCCATGCGGACGAGCGGGGACGGTGGGTCAGCCGGTGTGACCGGGGTACAAGTGTTGCCGCAAGAACGGGACGGTCTTTTGCCAGGCGTCATTGGCGGCCTCTTCGACGTAGTTCCGACCCGATGGGTTGGCAAAGGCGTGCCCGGCTCCCTCGTAGGTATAGACCTGAACGTCCTTGCCTTCATCCTTTAGCGCCTGCTGAAAAGCCTGGATGTCGGCGGCGGGAATGCTCTGATCTTCCTGCCCGAAAAATGCCAGTATGGGCATGTCCAGGGTCTGCAACTCGCCACGGTCCGTGGTGAGGTGTCCGTAGTAGATGACGGTCGCGTCGATCTCGTCCGGCAGGGCCAGGCTGGCCTGGAGCGCCTGGCCGCCACCGAAGCACCAGCCGATGACCCCCACGCGCGGTGCGTGTTGTTGTTCAGAGAGGTATCGGTAGGCTGCCTCCAGGTTTTCAGTGGCAGCACCCTGGTTCTGCATCACCTGCCTGACCAGTTTCGTGGCCTGGTCCGGCTGTGCCGCAACCTGCCCGTCATATAGATCAACCGCGAGGGCGCGGAAGCCCTGACCGGCGAGGCGGCGAGCCATCGCCTTGATATTATCGTTCAGGCCCCACCACTCGTGAATGACGATGATGCCGGGCAGGGAAGAATCGGCTGACACGCCCATGGCCGTAAGGGCGGAATCCGGGCGGGCAGGCACCGCCATGTACCCTGTGACGGTGTGGCCGTCGACCGTGCCGTACTGCACGGTGGAGGTATCAACCGGCGTGGCAGGTGCTGCCGTGATCGGCGTCGGGACGGGGGCGTCGTTCGCATGCTCGTGGGCCATACGGTCCGCATAGTCGTCCTGACCGGAGTCCCCGCACCCGGTGCAGGCGGCGACCGTAACGATGAAGAACAGCGCGAAAAGTGGGTGTTTCATCTCCGGGATCCAGGCTATCGGTTGCGTAAATTACGTGCGCAGGGGCGGACAGATGAGAAGATATGAACGGGCTCGCTCTGTTCCGCACTCAAGCATCACGTCTCTTATCCCCGCCCCTGCGCTTCTCCGTGCGCCCCCCCGTATTCTGCCTGCCTTGAGCAGCTGCCCCCTGCCGTTCGGGGCGAAGCGATAGCCAGTGCTCGTGCGCACGGTCGGACTCCAGCACGCGGCCGCAGGCCGGGCACTGGCCGCCGTGGATGTTGACGCGAGCCTGGCCGCATTCGCACGTGACGAAGATCTCCGTCTCCTGCAAGGGGGCGCCACAGTGCACGCAGTGCTTAGCGCGGGGCGGATTGAGGTTTCGACACACCGGGCATTCGCCAGGCTCCAGGAACGGCGACTCCGCTACGAGCCTGGTCAGGCGCTGATGGGCCAGGTAGGCCAGCACGCCGAGGGCGGCCAGGCTGATCAGGGCCGTGTACGACTCCTGCATGAACAGGAGAAAATTGGAAGCGGCGTGGACCACCCCGGCCACTGCTATTGAAGGCCACATCACCTCGAACCAGTTGCGATCCGGATATACGAATCGGGCGAGCGCAAGGCCATACCCCCAGAGCGCAGCATAGGACATGTGGGCCGGGACCGGCCATAGAAAGCGGACGAGCAGCACTTCGTTACCGAAGCGCGTCGCGTAGAGCGCGTTCTCGAAAGCGGCGAATCCGAGCCCCACGGTCATCGCGTAAATCATCGCGTCGATGGGCTCATCGAGATTGCCGAAGCGGCGCGTAACGTATACCGTAGCTGTCGCCTTGCAAATCTCCTCCGCAAAGCCGACAATCCCGGTAAAGAGAAGAAGTTTCTGTAAGGGGATGCGCTCTGCGTTCAGGAAAACACTGGACCGAATGCCGAGTGCGCGGCTCACCCCCTCGTTAGCGAGCGCGGCCACGAGCACGCTCGCAAGGCCGCCCAGAACGGCGACGTTGATAAGGTTACGTAGATCCTCCGGCTCGATCCGGTCGTACCGGCGAAGAATGTAGAGCCAGATGCCCGTCCCAATTATGATCGCCCCGAAGGTTACAACAGCATCCATACGACAACTCCGGGACGACGCAGAGCCCGATCCGATAGGACGTGCAGCATCACCGCATGAACGGCTTGGCAGCCGGATAAATACGAATTGGGTCCCGTCTTTGCAGTACGTTTCACGAGCGAATTGAACCGATACGGCACCAGCTTGATCCATGCAGCAGCGTACGTATGCAGGAGTAAAACCCACCCTCTCTTGCCATTTGTCCCGCGCACGTAACCTGCCGGTTGTGCGCATGCGCGGAGCGCCGAAACACCCGATCAAACGAACATTTGATCCGGCCTCCGGTAGATGGGGCGTCGCCTCGGTTGTTTTGCATCACGAATACTCCGCCCTGACCGGATGAGCTCCATACTCCGACCATGCACGAACGCGACGTCGTAACCCGGGAGCCGGAATCGCTGGTTTCTGAGCCTCCTGCTCCGGAAGGTTCCGCGCAGATTCCCTACTCGGCCGAGCTCAAGCGGAAAGCACTGCACTTATTGGCGCTCGTGGTGCCCTATTTCATGGCCGTGAATGGCAAACCGTCGCTCCTCGTCCTGGCTCCGCTCGCCCTCCTCGCATTGCTAGGCGATTATCTCCGGGCACGCTCCGAAACCTTCTCTCGATTTATTCTTCGCCTCTTCGGCTTCATGATGCGGGTCGAGGAGGTGCCGCCTCTGGGAGGGCCCGTGAAAATCAATGGTGCGGCCTGGGTCCTGGTTACCGCCACCCTCCTCACATTCATCTTCCCCGTCGACATCGCCGTTACCGCACTCGTGCTGTTCATGCTTGCGGATGCGATGGCGGCCATCGTCGGGCGACCCTACGGAGTTCACCGATGGCCCGGCACCCGTCGTACGGTCGAAGGAAGCCTGGCGTTCGTGGCTACAGGCCTGCTCGTCGTGGCGGCCGTGCCCTTCCTCGCGTTCTGGGTCGGCGTCGTGGCTGTGATGTTCGCTGCCGCCGCCGAGGTGCTGCCCGGACCCCTCGACGACAACGTTCGGGTTCCGTTCACTGCTGCTGCGGTGATCTTTGCCCTGGAACGGTTCGCGCAAGGCGCCCACGTAGCTCTCTTCGTCTGGCCATGATACAGGCCCGAGCAATACCCCCTACGCTATTTTGGATTTTGGATTCATAGGTCGCCCCCATACCCCCTCCTCTCCGTAGATTCTTACTCTCGCAGTCTCCTCGGCTCGCTCACATCCAGAGGAACCAGATGACCCCCACGGCTACTACCATCACCAGGAGCTTGAGCGGGGCTCCTGCCTTGAAGTAATCACGGACCTGATACTGCCCGGCCCCCATCACCATCAGATTGGTCTGATAGCCGAAGGGTGTCATGAATCCGGCGGAAGCGGCGATGGCTACCGCAACGGCGAAGGGCACCGGATCGACGTCCATGCTTCTGGCTATGGCGATCGCAATGGGCGTAATCATCACGGCGGCGGCTGAGTGTGTAATGATTTCGGTCAGCAGGTTGGTCGCTACATAGATGGCAATCAGCGCCACCAGCAGGCTCGAGTTATGTGCAACGACGGTCAGGGCGCTTGCCAGCGCTTGCGCGAGGCCGGAGGTCTCGATGGCCTCTCCAATCCCGATGGCGGCGGCGATCATGAGCAGGATCGGTATGTCCACCTCATGCCTTGCCTCTTTTGCATAGAGACATCTAGTGGCAACCATGCCCATCGCGGCTACAAACGACGCCGTCACCAGCGGCATCACGCCGAGCACGGACACGAGAATCATGCCCACAAACAACGCCAGTGCAATGGGAGCCTTCCTGCGCCGCGACGTCGGCGTACTCCCGCGTAGCGGTGACACGAGGTAAAACTCGTCACGGCTGAACTTCCAGCGCTCGTAAAAGTTGTTTCGCGCCTCAATCACGAGGAGATCCCCCGCTTGCAGGCGAACGCTCCCCAGCGCTTCCTTGATCTCTTCGTTACGGCGGTAAATAGCGAGGACCACCCCCCTGAACTGGTCCCGAAATCCCACTTCCCGGAGCGTGCGCCCGACCAGCACAGACGAGGCTGCCACCACGGCCTCAAACAGGGGCAGCCGAAATTGGCCGTCCGTACCGAGGCCGGTAACCGACCGTTCGAAATCGGGGCGGTGCAGAAGCATGTCCATAGCGGCCGGGTCTCCCGTGAACGAGAGGAGGTCGCCGCCCTGCAGGATCACGTCTGGTCCTACCGGCGCAATCAGCCGCTCCTCTCGCCTTATCTGGGCCAGGTATGCACTCCCCAGAGCCCTGAGATCCGCCTCCTCGACCGTCTTCCCGGAAATCGGCGCTCCCCGCTTGACGCGAATCTCAAAACAATATCCGGCAGTTGCCCTCCGATGCCTTGCGCCGGCTTCGTGGAACGGCAATAGCCGGTGGCCGAACAGGGCGAGGTAGACGATAGCCGCGACGGCCACGGGGAGACCCACCCAGGTAAGATCGAAAAAGCCGAGCCCCTGGCCTGTGCTTGCCAGAAGAACACCCGAAACGACCAGGTTCGTGGAGGTGCCGATCAGCGTAACCATGCCCCCGACGATGGCCGCAAAACTGAGCGGCATCATCAGTTTCGATGCGGGCACCTGGTGCCGTTCGCTCCACGCCTGGACGCGCGGCACGAGCATCGCGACCAGCGGCGTATTGTTCACAAAGGCGGAAATGGCCGCAATCGACCCCATCATGCGGAGGAGAACGATGGGAAGGTGTTTGTTCCTGGCGGGAAACAATACCTTATCCAGCACGAGCAATGCCTCCGTGCGTTCGACGCCCGCAGCAACGACGAACAGCGAGGCGATGGTCAGTACAGCCGGATTTGAAAATCCGCTGAAGGCCTGCTCGGCAGGGAGCACACCGGCTACGAGGAGAAGCCCGAGGCTTCCCAACAGAATCAGGTCGGGCCTCGCAATGTTGCGGGCGAGTGCCACGCCCATGACGACGACCACCCCGGCCGTGTACCACGCCTGCCACGATAAGCCGAGTACCATAAGGGATCCGGACATCACGCTTGGGCACCGGGTGATGCGCTCTCAATACGCATGGGAGGAGCGGGCATGGCAGCCGGAACAACGTAGCAATACATTCGCAACACCTGGTGAGTCAACCGCACCTACCCCCTCATCGGGTGTTCGGATACGAGGGGCGGCGGCGATCCCGGCTACACGACGGCCATCTCCGGGTTCGCCGGCACCACCCATTATAACGAAGAGACGTGGCACAATACCAGATGGGCCAGAGGGACTTCCCGTGTAGTCTCTCTGCCTCCTCGCAACGTGAAGCGCTGTGCGCGTGCCTCCGGCTTCGGAATCTACACACCCCGCCTCCATCTATGAAACGCCGCGCTGCCCGTCGGCAAGAAATAGTTCCACCTACCGATGGTGTTATCGGAGCAAATTCGCCTTCAGCCAGTGATTTTGCACGGTACTTGCGCCAAAGGAGTACGTGAGCACCCGGATCGGGGCGTAAGCTTGGATCCACTTTTCGGCTTTACGCTGACCCGCGACCCCAAACCCGTTCGAGGACTGCCATGACCCCGACGCTGCCCGAGCAACCGGCCGAGACGCCCGGCCAACAGCACCCCGAAATCGGTACAGCGGGCTCGATTACCCGCCGCGCCCTGCTGCGAGCCGGCTGGGTGGCACCCGTCGTCCTGGCCATGCCGCTTTCAGGCTTCTGCTTCGACCAACAGGTCAGCTCCTCCGCATGTGAGGATCTGAAGGATGATGTCCGGGATGAGTTCGAGGATGCCTTCAAAGACTTCGACTGGGATAACCCGGACTGGAGCACCGTCGATTGGAGCAAGATCGACTGGACCACGGTCAAGCAGTACATCGACTGCTCCAAAATAGACTGGAACCAGATCGATTGGAATAAAATCGATTGCTCAAAGATCGACTGGAGCAAATTCTGTAAGATCGACTGGAGGCAAATCGATTGCTCTCGCATCCGCTTCGATAGGTTGGACATTAAGTGGCAGAGGGTCGACTGGTCCCAGTTCAGTTGGGAACGCTGCAACCCGGTCCCATGGAACGTCAAGTGGTCCTGGGTCACCAAGAGCTGGTTCTCCTAAAATCTTTTCCAGCCCTATTGCAGGGCCAAGTAGCCTTGCATGGCGACACCTCCTCTCCTGCCGAACGCTGTGGAAGCCAGTTCCGGCGTTCCTGAAACTCCGATCGATCGGGAGATAGTGCCCAGGCGCCATCCGGCCGTCGATGCGCACCCGGTCGGGGACGAGATGGTGTTGTACCACTCCGAAACCGAACTGGCGTTGTCCCTGAACGTGTCCGCCCGGACCATCTGGGAGCTCTGCGATGGAAAACGGTCGGTAGCGGAAATCTGCACTACGCTGAAGCGAGATACCGGCGGTGCAGCGGAAAGCACGCTGCACGCGGATGTGCTATCCACCGTTCGCGCTCTTCGCGAGTTCGGCGCCCTGTCGCTGGCAAACATCCCCGACGTAGCGTCCTGATGGCCTCCTCCGAGGTACGCATCGGGTTTGGCAGGCTGGGTCTCACGGTTCACGCGGACGATCCTGAAATCCCCTCCTACGTCGCCCGCATCTTTCGCGAGTTCGCATCGACCAAGCCGCGCGACATCTCTGCCTGCTTCGATGTAGCCGCCATAGACGGTGCGTATGAGATCTCATTGGACGGGCGGTTACTCGGACGCGTAGTATCCGCCACCGGCACACAGCGTCGTCTGGTCCAGGAAATCGTCCGCCACGTGATTGAGAGCCACCGCGAACTGCTATGGCTACACGCCGGGGCCGTTGCCCACAATGGCAGGGCCATGATGCTGGTGGGGCGTTTCGGGGCCGGGAAGAGTACGTTTACGACGGCACTCGCGGCCAGAAACTGGCGCTATCTCTCGGATGACGTAGCTCCTGTCGACGTGGAGACTGCCCGCGTCCTCCCCTTTCCAACGATGCCGATGGTCCGCGTCCCCACCGGCGCGGATCTGCCGGAGGCGCGGCTGCCCGAGCTGCGCAAGCGCCCCGTGGATCTCCCGGCATGGACCATCTGCCGCGATCCCGTTCCGTTGAGCACGCTCGTATTTCCGAAGTACAGCCATGGCGCGCCCTGCTCGCTCGTTAAGCTGTCCCCCTCCGAAGCCGCGCTCCAGGTGCTCCACAACTGTACCAGCTACGAGCACGACCGGAGAAACGCCGTCGCCGCAGCGAGCAGGCTTGCCGCCGCCGTCCCTGCCTACGCGCTTCTGTATGGAGAGGCGCAGCCGGCGGCTGACGTGCTGGAATCCCTCATGCGGACGCCCGCGCGGCCGTAGCAGTCACCGATCCTGCCTATCGCCTGCGCAACTGCGCGTCGATCGTCACGGTCTGATCGGCCTCTACCCGCACGCGCGAATCCCACCGGTAATAGCCCTCATTCGATACCGAGATCGAATACACCCCGGGGCCCAGGTTGTTCAGGTCCAGCGGTGTCCTGCCGACGTACCGGCCCGACACGCGCACCTCGGCGCGCTGCGGCGCCGAGGCCACGTGGATGGTGCCGCTGGCCACGGAAAGCGTATCCTCCCCTGCTGCGCTGTCGTCCTCGGCCGGAATGGGAGAACGCTGTGCAGGGCGTTGACGCCTCGGCGAAGGCGGCGCAAGTCCTGCCGTTTCGGCGCGCTCGTCCGCCGCAGACTTCAACCGGATGAAGACCACCTCCGGATCATCTCCGGGACGAAGTGCCATCTGTTGTATCTGGGCCGTATAGCCGTCCTTTACGACGCGGATAGTATGCGCACGGGCCTCGACGAGATGGTCCGGCAATGGTGTAAAACCGGCGAAGTCACCATCGATCCATACGTCCGCACCCGGCGGGTCGCTGTATACGGTCAACGGGATCATGAACGCGGGCTCCGGAACGTCGACCGGGGGCACTGCTCCGGCAGGAGGCTCAGTGGATATCCCCGGAAGGACGGAAGACCCGGTAAGCGCGTCCGGAACCGGCGTGAGCGATGCTACCGACTGGCTTAATCGATCGACCTGCGCCTGCAATTCAGTCCGCTCCCGTGAAATCTTGGACCAGAACACGGCAGCACCCAAAACCACAATGACTGCCACGACTGCGGCGACGACACCGAGCCGCTTTATCGTCGGATCAGGGTACCCGGAATATGCTCCTGGAAACGAGCGCCCGTAGGAGGAGCCGTAAAAGGGATCATTGGAATCAAAGATTCTCCAATTCGCAGGCCCGTTCCGAGGACCGGCGGCCTGCTGATCTTCTGCTAGCGAGGTGTCAAGTTCATCCATAACGGCCACGGATTTCTGCTTCAATGCTTCCCATAGACACAGCGGCCCTGAACGCCCGGTAGTGCCGATCTTCCGGATACCGCGTAGCGTAAGTCAGGTATATATAAGGCGTTCCACTGACGATGTCCAGTAGCGCTGTCCCCCATTCCAAATATACCCTGCCGCCGAATGGGTTTCGCAACGTGCAAAACAGGCCCTGGCTGTGGGAATCGCGGTCCCCGGCAGGCATGGCGGCCAAAGGAGACTGAGCACGGCTCAGTCCGGGAAGCTACCCTCAACAAAACGAGAATTGGCCCGGTTTTCGCCCCATCGGCCATGCACACTACCGACGCCCCAATGGACGGTGTTCTTGAGCATCGGCTCCGCCACCATGGAAATACTTACCGGCCTCCTTTACCTGATCGTCCTCGTCGCGTTTCCAATCGTTGCCATCGTGCTCAACTATCTGAAGCACGCCGAGCATACCCGGCCGGAACAGACGATCCGAACTGGCTCGCACGTGCCCGATCACGCGCTCTCGTCAGCACGCCTCGTAGAGGACTGACGACTGACCCCGCATAATGTGCCCGCCGTTGCGCCGGGTGGGTCCATCGCATGCTGACCGGTTCACACGTGATGCGGGTCGGACAGTACCGGCAAAGCCGCGGCGGAGCGCAGAATCTGCGGAACGGCGACTCCAGCCAACACATCCTCAACGGCCCATCGGCTCCCTGGCCCCGGCAGCGGCCCACCGAACAGCCTGGAGCAACTGCTGCTGATCGTCCAGAAGCCGTACGACGGATCGGACGCCTGCGACCACCATGCGCATACCAGGAGAAAGCACGACGACATCCGGCCGAAACACCTGGAGGGCCTCCTGCGCCTCCTCCTCGTTTTGAGCCGTCTGAACGTAGTAGTCTTCCGCCTGCAGCGCGAGCCAAGCCCGGCGTCGACTCTCGCGATCACGACAGATGATGAGAACCTTAATCATGCCTGGCTCACTCAGCGGATTCTGAGGAAGAGGGAGCAGTTGAAGCCGAGAAATCTGCTCGGGCAGGCAGGTCAGGGCGAAAAGCGGCCGCCGCGTCAATGTAATACTGCCGATTCCACCTTGCAATGCGCCTCCCGCATTTCCATCAGGCGACGCCCCGGACGCTTACGTGCTCGACGTGACCCTGAGGCTCCGCCCCGTAGCCCTGCTGCTATAGGCCGAAAACGCACCTCCGCTGAACCAAACGTTCCATTTATATCACCTCCGGAACCCCTCGCCTCTTGCCACGATTGGTTGTAGTATGATTCTTTCGGATCTTCATTGGCGGCCTCCCAGGCCGCTCGTCGCAAGTCTCTTTTAGCACGGTCAGGTTCCCATAGTGCCCGCCGCCAGAATGAAACATTCGCTTCGCCGATATGGATCGGCGCTGGTCAGAATTAGCTGGAAGGAACTCATCCTGCTGGCGGAATTGCTTTTTCTCCTGGTCAAGTTGCTGGTCGTGCAATCGAGACGGACGTTGCCGGGTCTCGTTGCCGGATTCGATTCGGAGAACCGCCCCCATGATCCCCTCCGCATGCGGGTATCCCGCCTCATTCGCATCGTCGACATCCTCATGCGCGTGGTCTTTCACGATCGCTATTGCATGAAGCGCTCGCTTTTACTTTTCCATTTCCTGCGCAGGTGGGGATACGACGCGCGGCTCATCTTCGGCGTGCAAAAGCAAGGGGGCGACATTCAGGGACACGCCTGGGTCGAAGTTCAAAACAGACCCCTGGCCGAGGGAGCCGATCCCAGATCTGTCTACGTCCAGACTTACTCCTATCCTCCCCCTGCAACGCCCAACGCAACCGGCCCGGCAACACCCGCCGTGCAGCCGCTCGAAGCGCAGGAGTAGCGGTTTCATCGTGAGTGGCCTGAAAAAACGGGATCGTAACAGGCACGCAGCACTGCGTTCAGTATTATCCCGGACCACTCCGGAAAGGCTCACCGCCCCCGGATATTTGTACGCCAAAGGCGCAGATTACCGTTTCCTAACCGGCGCTGAAGCGACACATCGGCCCTCGTACACTTGTGCTCACACTGATATCATCCGTTTTAGAGAATATCTACGTGAAAAGAGCATCTTTGTCCGCCTGTATCGGCGCCCTGCTTGGCATGCTTGCCGCTGCTCCCGCATTCGGCCAGGTTCACTTTTCGGACTGTACCTTCGGTACGGGCAACAATGCCACTATCCTACTGCCCGCATCTGTGGCACCGACCGTCGATGGACGCTCGCTTCAGAATGGGGACGAAATCGCAGCGTTCGCGCCAAGTGGCGAATGCGTAGGTGCGGTTGCCTGGACCGGGCAAAGCACAGCGCTCACCGTGTGGGGCGACGACCCCTTTCGAGAGGGGAAACAAGGCTTGCTTCCGGGAGAACCCATTGCGCTCCAGATATGGAGCGCTTCCTCGGGCGTGGCCTACTCCGGAAAAGCCGTAGCACTTACCTACTCCAGCAGTAGAAGCTACTACCGCCCTGTGGGTACCTATGCAGTCGATGCCATCTACCTGATCTCCACTCTTTCTGCGGCAGTGGACGCTCAACAGGGGCAGCACGCCAACGATAGCACGCCGCAGACCGCTCCCGCCGCGGTCGATGCCGGCCCCCATTCCGGGCTCATGCAAAATTTTCCGAACCCGTTCGCACAGAACACGACCATCGGCTATGCCCTGGCGTCGGACGCATTCGTTCAGATCGAGGTGGTGGACCTGACGGGAAAAATGGTCGATGTGCTCGTTGCCTCTAACGAATCAGCCGGCTATCACGAGATTGCGTTCGACGCGCAGGCACTCCCGAGCGGCGTCTATCTGTGCCGTTTTGCCTCGGGTGGACAGGTGGAAGTACGCCGGATGCTGCTGACCCGCTAACGAGGGACACCGCCCCGGCATCTCCGCTCAAGCTTCGTCGGCGGCCCCGTGGTCGTCCCGACCTCGCATCGAAGATACACTGGCGCCGAGCGTCTTTGCGGCAGGGGGTTGGGAATACGCCTGGCTGAACCAGAGCACAATTCCGTCCAGGTCTTCGATCGCGAACTCTCCCATTCCAAACAGGGTGGTCTCCAGGTCGCGCACGATGGCAACCCGCCCCTTTACCCGCTGGTAGAGGGCCGCAATGTCATCCACCTTCAGGTACAGCACGAGCCGGTCCTCGGGATCCAGCTTCCGGACCACCTCCGCCATCCCTTCCGAGCGCGCAGTTCGGAAAAGCAGTTCCACTGCTCCGTGCCGTACCCGAGCCCTCGTCATCCCTCCCTTACCGGTCGCACCGAGCAGGTCGAAGCCAAGTACGTGCCGGTAGAAGTCAACAGTTCTCGAAACGTCGGCTACAGCTACACTGAGCACGATCTCCAGCATGGTCGATAACCTGTCTAGCAGTGTCCTGTCTCGCGGGTCCGCACAGAGACCCTGAGGGTCGTCGTAGGGCCCCCTTCCGATCCGATGCACTTCACGCGAGTTCTCGGATGGGGTCAGCCAGAGTGCCGCCCGTCAGGAAGATAAGGGCACCGGCTCGATTTCGGAGGTGGGGAGCGAAAACTGCCCGCTCCGCGTGCTGACCCGTTTCACGTTGAGCACGGCAAGGGGAGTATCGACCGCAGGGTGCCTGACTTTACGCACGCCTGCATGAGCCCTCAGGGAGAAGGCTCAGAATGGTCCGGGCGAAGAGGTCAGGCCGCCGCGCGGCTCTGCTCGGGCATCGGCATAAAACCGACGCGGTGTACGTATTCCTGATACCCTCTGATCAGCCCCTGGAGGAACAGCCTGGCCTCCTCCGGATCGAATACGAGCGTCGACCGGCCCTGCCGGTACAGTTCTACCCGGCTCGGTGTCATGCGATAGTCGGACACGAGGCCCCCCTGATAGGCAAGTCGAATCAGTTTCTCGATTGAAAATCTACTCGTGTCCATAACCCTGTGCGTTGTTACGAGAGCCTGCCGGCCAGAAACCGCTGCCGGCACCTACGCTCCTCAGGCGGACCGAACGTACTTGCGCTGGGCCTGCTGCACCTCCAACTCCGACCCGGCACCAGGATCACGCGGTTCAAACCCGCCGTCCTGTGCATCGTGACATAGAACCTTCCGTAACAAGACCTCCGCCCTTTCGCGGCTGGTCGCGTACAGGACACGTCCAAATTGGAGGGTAACGTCCCCTTCGTGAGCACGGCTGTACTGGATGACTCGCTTCCGACAAGCCTGCTCGACCAGTTGCTCGAATTCGGACATCCTGGCTACCAGCGTGGTTCGTGCGTTCGATTCGCCTCAGTTGTGTTTTATGATAGCCGACCACCTGCACGCGAGCAGGCGCTTTGGACTATTCCCGAACCCCATTTCGGCGCACTGCCAGCTTCTGATCGGCGCTGTTTTTTCCGAATAGCGGCGTCAGCGGCGCACCCGGAAAGCTGAACGAAAGCTGTCGGGTGGGAAGTCTCGTGCGGCCCGATTCCGGAACCGTCTCAACGCATCGGACCAGTGCTTTCCCGGCCCCCCTATTCTGAACCCGACTCTCCGATCCGGTTCGCCAGGGAAGTCGTGTAACCCCTGATGAGACCCTGAAGGAAGAAGCGCGCCTCCTCCGGATTGGCGTTGAGGATCTGCTCGTGGTGTTGAAAAAGCCGGATGCGGCGCGATGACATCGTGTAGTCCGTGACGATCCCGTACTGGATCGAAATCCGGATGAGTTGCTCTATCGAAAACCTTCGGAGATCCATCTTGCCGCAAGCACATGTAGCTCTGGAATCCACGCAGCTTAATGCAGACCAGGCGCATTGCAAAGCGCTTTCAAGATGTGCCGCATGGAAGGTGCCGGTCCGCGCGGCAAGGTCGGGTTGGAGCATCGCAGGATATAAAACGTCGCATCCGGAGCAACTGCTATCCACCATCGTACGCAAAACCCGAAGGCAGGTAACCTCCAGGTGACCGCTATGGGCGCTGGAGCGTCAACACCTTGCGCTTAAAATCCAGCGTCACTTTGAAGGATTTCAGGAAGTTCAGCCCCAGCAGGCCCGATGCGTGAATCCCGCCCGCCCGCACGTGTGACAGATCCACCGTACAGGCAGTGAGATCGAATGCCCTGGTTGCACCCACTCGCAAGGAGTCGATTCGTACCAGCCGCACCCGCCCGGCGCCGGCCACGCCGGCCCCAAACCCTATCCGACCGGTGCGTTCGGGTAGATTAAGGCGCCGGGCCAACGTATCGTTCACGCACGTAAAGGTCGCGCCCGTATCCACCACGAAGTTGAATGGACCCTCCCCATTCAGGTAAACGGGCACAGCAACCGCTGCTCCACCCGCTCCCAGCAGCTCGAACGATATCTCCCCGGCCCCGCTGTCCGCCGGCATTTCCACGCGAGCAGGGCCTCCGTACCGGCAGGAAGCCAGCAGGCTGATGAGTATGACGGTGCCCGCTGCCGTTCCCCTTCTCATGTAAGCCACCCTGGGTCGTGGGGCCGTTGCAGCTCCGCTGCACCCCCTTGTCCTTCAGAACACGTCAAATATCCTTGAACTTCGCGTCCTCGATGTCCTCCTCCCGGACGTTGCTCGAACGGGAAGGCGGCTCGGGTCGGATGTGGATCGTGGTCTTGGGCGGTGCCTGGCTCGCCTGCGGGCTGGGCTGCTGATAGGCCCGCTGTTGCGGCCTGTAGTAATACTTCTCTCGTTGCTGGTCGATGCGGGCGGCTCGTGAGTCGGCCTGAACGGCCCGAACGAGGTTTCGTACCGCGACGAAGATGAAGTACAGTATGACCAGTAAAAATATGAACCTTAACATGTCGAGCCTCAAGGGCGGCAAGCCTGCTTACTGTATCGGCACGCTGGACCAGATCCGGTTCATCGGGCCGGGAATGATTCGTGCGTCCCGTCTGTAACGCCCTTCGATAGAACCAGTTCAACGCAGCATGCCTTCGATACGGACGGGTCGGTCGGGGTCCGGGCAGGCCGCCAGCAAATCGGAAACTGTCTGTTCGTACGGGGCAGGGACGTACAAGTTGGGCGCCAGGTCGTATAGCGGGCAGAGGACGAATCGGCGTGCCCCCATGCGCGGGTGCGGGACGGTGATGCGCTCCGTCGAAACGCTCACGGTGCCATACACCAGGATGTCGATGTCCAGTGTACGGGCCGCCCACCGGGCTTCCCGCCGCCGATCCCGCCCCGCCGCCCGTTCGATGTCGTGGCAGGCATCGAGCAGGTCTCCGAGCGAAAGGTCGGTACGCACTTTGACGGCCGCGTTCAGGTAGCCGGGCTGGTGCTCATCGGTCGTCAGGGTATGGGCCGTCGCCTCGTAAACCAGTGAGGCTTCTTCCACGGCCACCCCATCGCGCGCGTCTAGCTGATCGACCGCAAAGCCCAAATGGGCGAGTCGGCTGCCCAGGTTTGAACCCAGGGCCAGAAAGGCCGCGACACTGTGCGCTGAAGCGGACAAGTGGGTAGCGAGAGATAGATGGACGCGAACAATCCGGGCGTCATTCGGCGCCCACGGGCGCGAGCGCCGGGTCTTGATGCGACGGAGAGACGACGGAAAGTGACGGTCGCGCGGGCGCGGCCGTGCTCTCCTCCCGGCTCAATTCACCACTTACCTCAAGGTAGCGACTTTTGAGGGCGGCATCCACCGAGAACAATTTGTCGTTGACACGAATGGCCGGCTCGCTCTCCAGTAGTTCCAGAAGCACCTGCCGAAGCACGAGCGCAGCATCTCGGATTTCCACGGCCTCCTGCGAGACGTGCATGATCCCGACCCGCTCCAACTCGTCCGCCAGGCTGACGAGCGCTTGCGTAGCGCTGACCCGGTCCGAGCATCCGGCCATCCGGTCTTCGCTCGTGAACCGGTGGTACCAGAACAGCGCGAAGCTTTCGATCAGCGAGGTCAATACCTGCATCGAGGTCTGCTCTCCTTCCACACATACCCACAGGCTGGCCGCCTCCAGCTTGATGACCGTCAGTGGATGTTCCGACGTCGACACGCCCGCTACCCCGCATACTTCGTCGTAGGCCGTCTGCAGAGCGCTGAGCTTGCGAATGATCGCGCCGTAGGCCGTCGTCGTCTCAAACATCAGGGCGAGCCGCGCGCGGCCCGGCAGGGGGGTACCCTGCTGCTCTAGTGCCAGACGCATGGCTGAGATGAACTGGCGCGACGCCATGAGCACCGTGTATAGCTGATGTGCCTCGGGCAGCAGCGCCGTGAAGGCCTCCCGCGAAGGGGCTCGCACCAGCTTCTCGAACACTTCGTAGAAGCTGTCCACTTGCCGGCTCATCTCCCGGAAGTAGTGGGCCTCATTCGCATTGAAGGCCGTTGCCAGCGTCTTAAGCAGATTCTGCAGCTCGATCGTGTCGTGAAAGATCTGGCCCAGCGGGAAGGTATCGGCATGGCGCTTCAACTCCGCAAACTTCTCCATTGACGACTGCTGCTTCATGGAGAAGAAGCTGCGGTTTTTCGCCTGCAACACTTCCATCAACTCGGAGATCACCTTCTCGTAGCCCTTCGCCACGATGAACAAATACTTCGTCAGCGAACGGTCTGCACCGGTCGCGTTCAGAAAACTCTGGAGATGCTTGCTGATCTCGTACGAAGTCATAAACAGACCACTACGGTCGACGCTTGCGCAATGAATAGGAGCCGGACGGGGTGTAGTTCCCCTTCCTCTTACATCGGCACACGCCGACCTGCCTTAACAATTCTTCCTCGTAGAGAGGGGTCTATCTTAAAAGTGTGCCAGAGTTCAAAGGCCCTTCCCGACCGGTAATCGGCGCCATCCGAGTACCCGGCAGGCAGGTTTTTCCGGCACTCCTTGCACTACGCAGCGCGCGGATTTCGCCACAAAGTAACAGGCTTTTCAGGCCGGAATGTCGTACCTAAAACGAATGCCGATCCAGTTGGGCGAGGCACCCGGCACGAATCGGCCGCGTATGTCTACTTAGCTCGTTATCATTTCACCTTCACCCACGTTCGATATGCCAGTACGCACAGCAAACGCCGAATGGAAAGGCGACCTCCAGAAAGGAACCGGCCACATGTCTTTCGGCAATGGCGCCTTCGACGGCCAGTACTCCTTCTCCTCTCGCTTTGAGAACGGCACCGGCACGAATCCCGAGGAACTCATCGCCGCAGCGCACGCCGGATGCTTCTCCATGGCCCTCTCCAACGGCCTCGCGAAAGCCGGCCACACCCCCACGCGGGTCCAGACCACCGCCAGCGTGCATCTGGACAAGCAGGACGGCGGCTTCGGCATTACGCGGATCGACCTGGATTGCGAGGCCGAGGTGCCCGGCATGGACGATCAGGCGTTTCAGGCGCAGGCGCAAGACGCGAAGGCGGGCTGCCCCGTCTCCAAGCTGCTCAAAGGCGCCGAGATCACCCTGAACGCCCACCTCGTCCGGTGAGCATCGATTCCATTACGAAAAGAAGCCCCGGCGCATGACCCGCGCCGGGGCCTTTCCCGGAAAGTACGTGTCTATGAGGGTGTGAGGGTAAGACGAATAGGCTGGAGCCCACGCACTCATACCAAATCCGGTTATTCACTTGAAGAATGGCGGAAGCGAATCAAACGCCCCTCCCCATCTGCTTCCCATCGAATCATGGGCAGTGTGCCGGAGCAAAGGATGTGCTCAATGGAGACAGCTCTTTCCTGAATCCGCCTCCTTCCTGAATCCGTCGAATCACGGCCCGAGCGCAGGAAGGAATCCCCGTGCGGTTGAGCGAGTGGCGCAACACCTCCACATCACCGAATGATCGCCATCCCCCACGCGCCGCTCGGTCGATGTGCGCGCCGGGAAGGGGATTC
>DASSAV010000363.1:0-5099 GCA_035699265.1 Rhodothermales bacterium | reverse complement strand
GCGCATGTCGTCCTCGTACCGAACGGATGTTCCGCGTGAGCGCAACGAAGATGAAATGGTGTACTGCGTTCCCGGAAGCTCGCCCGAGTACTGTCTCAACGAGCAGCCCTTCGGCTTTTCGCACAAATCGGATTATCCCGGCAAATTTGTGCCCGGAGATATGCGCTTGGGCGCCCACTGGTCTGAGTTCCGGGACACCAGCGACGTCGTGGATTGGTCCGGCCGGGTCGACTTCACGAGCCAGGTGAACCGTACCAACATGGTCCAGGCAGGCATCGAGTTCAGCGCTACTCCCCAGCATACAAACTGGGGAACGCCGGACGATCTGCTTACAGGCGATGACGTTTATTCCCAGTGGGATGCCACCGAGCTCTATGGCGCGGCCTACCTGCAGGACAAGCTCGAGTTCAAGGGCATGATCGCCAACGTCGGCCTGCGCCTGGACTACATGGATCCGAACATCGACTGGTACGACTACAGTGATCCGTATACGCAAGCATTCACGGGTGTGAATGCGGCCATCATGGACTCGCTGCTCCCCAAGGAGCGTGTTTCCCCGCAGGTGTTCCTGAGCCCGCGCCTGGGAATCTCGTTCCCGATTACGGAGGCCAGCAAGCTCTACTTCAACTACGGGCACCAGCGCCAGCGGCCTGTGCCGACGTATCTCTACCAGATCCGGCGTGATTACATCACGAACCACGTCGTGCAGATTGCAAACCCGAACGCGCCGATGGAGCTTACCATCGCCTACGAACTCGGGTACGAGCAGAGTCTGTTCAACAACAAGTTCCTGCTCCGTGTCGCAGGCTACTACCGCGACATCCGCGATCAGATGCGGCAGATCGGGTACCAGAGCGTGGACGGCCTGGTGGATTACTCGATCAACCAGCCCGATAACTACGCCGATACGCGCGGCGTCGAAGTCAGCCTCTTCAAACGCACCGGCTGGATTCGCGGCTTCGCCAACTATTCCTATATGGTGCGGTCGAGAGGTAACTTCGGTTACGGAACGCAGTACGAAAACCGACAGGACCAGCGCGAATTCGAGCGCAACGCCACCTTCACCCAGAGCAAGCCCGTACCGCAGCCGTATGCGCGGTTCAACCTGGAATTCGTTGCACCACAGGACTTCGGCCCATCGGCAGGCGGGATTCATCCCCTGGGCGACTGGCGGATCAGCTTCCTCGGTGAGTGGCAGGCGGGGCCCACATTCACGTGGACGGGCGCGCGCCAGAGCGTTCGGGGCGTTCAGGAAAACATGCGGTGGAAAGGCTACCGGATGGTGGACATGCGCATCGGCAAGAACTTTAACGTAGGCACCACCAACGCGCAGATCTTCGCCGACATCACGAACGTGTTCAACATCAAGAACCTCAACGTAGGCTCGTTCCGTAATGGAGACGACATGGATCGCTACCTGACCTCGCTGCACCTGCCGAAGAAGTATGTAGAGGGCTGGGAGGAGAACTACACCCAGAAAGACGAGAACGACAATCCGATCTACGGCAGCGACAAGCCGGGTGACATCGATAAGGACTATATCGACAAGCCCGACCTGACGTCCTTGTGGTATCTCTTCCCGAGGACCGTCAACCTGGGTGTGAAGCTCTCCTTCTAGGGCGCCGCCGAAGCCAAATTCATGATTGAGCCCGGGCGGGGAGGCACCCCATTGTGCCCTCCCCGCCGGCCTCAGCAAAAAAGACAATTATGCAACGAACCGCATACAAGAGGATGTCGAAGAGACTTTCCTTGATAATCGTCCCGCTGCTCGTGTGCCTGATGTGGCCCGGCGCGGCACGGGCGCAGTACAAACTGAAGCCGCTGGCCATCGGCGAGCTGTCCAGCAAGTACAGCCAGATCGGCGGCGAAACTGAGGGCTATTCCGACGGCTACGAGATGAGATGGCCTGCCATCTGGCAGACCGGCGTGATGCGTGCAAACGCCGTGTGGATGGCCGCGACGAACGTGAAGGGCGCCGATGGCGTGACCTATCCCTACCGTGTCGTCCACGTGGGTTCGCGTCCTACGGGCGCCGGGGAGTACTTCCCGGTCGAGTTCAAGACCGTCAGCAAGTTCGAGCCGCCCCTCATCGAAGTCGTCGATCAATATGGCGACGTCGTGCAGACGTATCAGGACCCTCCGGACAACGATGCCGTCGACCCGAACCTGGCGGCCGACCGCATGGTCATGGCGAAGGTCAGTTCGCTTCTGGGCATCACCCTCACCCGGCGCAACTATGCCTTCAGCGATCAGAGAAACGACAACTACCACATCCAGGAATACGTCCTCACCAACACCGGCGACGTGGATGGCGACTTGACGACGCAGGAGTTGAACCAGACGCTGGAAGGTGTGTACCTCAACCTGCAACGGCGCTACACCTTCGGTGACAAGCTGGAGACCCCCACGACGGGCGGCGGCTGGGGCGCGAATGTCATGAACGACATCGTGGGTGACGGCATCCACGATGATTACGGCACAGACTTCAGGGCGAGCTACACCTGGCTTGGCAACTTCACCAATGACGAGTCCGATCTCGACGATTACGGCCTTCCCATCTGGCGCGACCACAGTTGGTCGCAGCCGGCCGATACGTTTGGCCGGTTGTCGGAAACCCAGTTCATTGGGATCGTCACGCTTCACGCGGACACGTCGCCGGACGACCGTACCGACGACCCCACCCAGCCCTCGACTACGGGCACGCTGAATGCAGACGACAACCTGCTCAAGAACAACAGCGCCTTCAACTCGGGAATGATGCAGGACGAGTACCTGCAATTGATCGCATCGGGCCATACCGAGGAGCAGGCCTACGAGAAGGACATTGACGGAAACTTCCTGACACCCGACGGCTCCCCGCAGGAGGGCGCGCAGGGTGGATGGCAGCAAAAAATCAGCTACGGCCCGTACACCCTCGCGCCCGGCGACAGCGTCGTCATCTGGGTCGCGGAGGCGGTGGACGGCCTTACCATGAACGAGGCGGCCGGCGTAGGACGGGCGTTCAAGCAGCTCGCGAACAACGATAAGACCCAGGCCAACACGGCATTGGCGCTGGCGGATAACATAACCTATCGCGGCGTCTCCCTGGGTAAGAACGAATGGTACTTCAGCGGGCGGGACTCGCTGTTCGACACGTTCGATCGCGTGCTCGGCGTCTTCGACGCCAGCAATGGGATGACGGAATATCCGATCCCGGAGCCGCCGCGTCCGCCGTCGCACTTCAAAGTAACCTCCGATATCGGGAAGATCACGTTGGACTGGGAGTTCGACGGCAGCGCTCCGGCGAACGGCGTCGAAGTATACCGTACCGAGAGCTACATCGAAGGCAAGCTGCGCTTCGACGGGGATGGCAACACGATGAACGACCCATACTTCGATTACGTGTGCATCGCGGCCACAACCCCCACAGGGAGGTGCGCGGCCGACGGGGCTGCAACCCTTAGCACGCCGGGCCACTTCGAGGATACCCAGGTCACGCGCGGTGTGGACTACTACTACTACATTCAGTCCGTCGGGGCGGATGGCACGAAGAGTAGCCGATACTGGACGCAGACGTACGACCCCGCGCTCAAACTCCGCTTGCCGGGTGAGGCTACGAGCGACTTCCGCGTCGTGCCGAACCCCTTCAACATCGCGGCGGAGGAAGGAGTACGCTACCCGGGCGCCAAGCGTGAAAAGATCGGCTTCCTCGACATTCCGGGCCAGAGCACCATCCGGATCTATACGGAGAAGGGGGAACTGGTCAAGACCATCGAGCACACGACAGGTACGGGCGACGAGTATTGGGACATCACGACCGACTCACAGCAGTACTTGGTAAGCGGCTTGTACATCGTCGCGGTGACGGATAATGACACCGGCGAAAGTGTGATCAAAAAATTCGTCGTAATCCGCTAACGATGGCATCGGGCCTGTAGCGGCCTTACGCCTTAAAGCTTAATGGTAACACCATGAAGAAAATACTTGTGTTTAGCTGCTTGCTGCTGGTGGCGGTGCAATACGGGCCAGCCGCATACGCCCAGGGCAGCAACGTTCAGGATCATGATAAACGAGCCCAATCAGGACTCATGTTTCTGGACATCTCCATGAGCCCGCGCGCCGCGGCCATGGGGGATGCCGTGTCGGCCCTGGACATGAACTCCTCGACCGCCATGTTCTACAATCCCGCCTCGATGGCCACGCTGGAAGGCGGCAGCATCGGGCTGGGTACGGTGCAGTGGTCTGCGACGGACATCCAGTACAACCAGGCCAGTGTAGCTTTCAGCCCGAGTGGGGGCCGTTACGGCGTGATCGGCGTGTCCGTTCAGGCAGCCGATTACGGCAATCTCCAGGGGACCATCATCGACCCGGATCCGGAAAGCAAGGGGTACATCGATATTGGCAATTTCTCACCGACTGCACTCGCGGTTGGCGTGGGGTATGCCAGGAGCCTTTCCGATCGTTTCTCCGTCGGCGGTGTGATCAAGTACGCCCATCAATCGCTCGGTGAAAGCCAGATGGACCTGGAGGGAAATACGAAGGGCAACTCAGTGAGTACGCCGGTGGCCGACTTCGGCGTGCTGTACCGGACCGGCTTCAAAAGCCTGAATCTGGCCGTCACCGCCCGTAACTTCTCGCCTGCCGTAACCTACGAGGAGGAGAGTTTCGAGGCCCCGTTGAGCATAAACATCGGCCTTGCCATGAACGTGTTCGACCTCGTGGCGCCCAGCCTCACGAGCCAGTCCTTTCTGGTCTCTGTCGAGGGAGGCCACCCACGTTCGTATGACGAACAGATCCGTCTCGGTGGGGAATACCGGTTCATGAACCTGCTTTCCCTCCGTGCCGGGTACGCATTCCCGTCGGATGAGCAGAGCATCAGCCTGGGCGCCGGCTTGAACGTCGACATCGGCACCATCCGCCTCGGCGCCGACTATGCCTTTACCCAGTTCGGCGACCTCGGCAACATGAACCGCATCGGCGTCAACGTCGGGTTCTAAGCTCGAGCGGTCTCATCCGCACCGGGCCAGCGGTCTCAAATACAGGAGCTACACGGATAAATTTCGTGTAGCTCCTGTATTTTGTGTATCTTACGAGGTAAAACTGGATCGACGGGAGTGCTA
>DASSAV010000362.1:0-4178 GCA_035699265.1 Rhodothermales bacterium | reverse complement strand
GGGATGGGTGAGAGTCAAGCGAAGCTGCCGGCGCGAAGGGCGTGTTCCAGGACGGCATCGATACGGGAATATACTTCCTCAAAATCGCCCAGCCCGTCTACTTCATAGTAAATACCGGTACCCCGGTAGTAGTTTATGACGGGCAAGGTCTCCAGACGGTAGACCTGCATGCGCTTTCTCACGGCATTGGGATGGTCGTCCGCACGCTGGATAATCAGGTCGGGGTCGACGTCGGGCGGGGGCGGCCTGGTATCGAGGTGATAGCTCTCCCCGGTGAGCTTGTGGATGCGACGCTTCGAGAGGCGGTCGACTACAATGTCGATCGGGACGCGGAGGCTGATGACGGCGTTGAGCGGCGCGTCGTGTTCGGCGAGGTGGTCCGTGAGCCATTCCGCCTGATCCACCGTGCGGGGGAAGCCGTCGAGATTGAAGCTGTCGTAGTCCAGCACCTGCAACGCCGGGATGAGGAGGTCGAGCACGAGCGAGCTCGGGGCGAGCTGGCCTCTTTCGATGAAGCGTTTGACCTCCATGCCGATGGGCGTCTCATTCCGGATGGCCTGGCGGAGGAGGTCCCCGGTAGAGATGTGCTTCAGGCCGCGCCGTTCATTCAGGAGGGCCGCCTGTGTGCCCTTGCCGACTCCCGGTGCTCCGAATAGCACAATGCGCATGGTACGAATCGAATAGGTGGTGCAGGGCCAACCGAACGTGCTCCAGATACAGGCTGCCTTTCAGCCTCGCTCGCGGCCCGTGCATGCCCTTCGGGAAGACAGGATTCCCCGGCCACGGGAAACCAACGTCTCGTTTCGGTGCCCCCTTACGCGAATGAGAAGGATATGGTTTGGCGAAGAATGTTAGAAGGGGGACTGCCAATTAGTCTTCCGAGACCACCGCCGCGACAGAGGGTGTGGCCGAAGCACCGTCCTCCGCCTGGAGTTGCTCCGCCAGCGCAGTCAGCTTGAGTTTGGAAGCCAAGAAATCGATTCCAAACTTGACCGCGAAGCCGAGGGCAGTCTTGTAGGCGAGGTCGAATCCTTCTCCGACGAAGCCGCGTTGCGGGTTGGCGCCGGCGTTGGAGTAGACGATGAGGGGAACGCGGTCGCGGAGCGCCCGGCGCACGGCCTTCATGCTGTCCTTCCCGGACCGGGCCGCACCGTCGGCTTCTTCGACGATGCTCTGGATATACTCATCGATAAGGGCCCTGTACCGCTGCTCCGCGTTGCCGCCCTTGCGCTTCGGGCTCTTTTTCGATCCTCCGAACAGCAGGCCTACTAGGAGGCCCGCTGCCACAGCGCCGCTCACACTCAGGAGCGGGTTATCGGAGACGGCAGTTCGTACGGACTGCCCCGTCGTGGACACCTCCTGTTGGATGGCATCGAGCCGACGGGTGATCTCCTCGGACCTGGCATCTAGCTGCGCGAGAACCTGCTGTTTGTCCAGTACCTTCTCCATGGGTATATCTTCATGTATTAACAGGCCTACTCCACTTCGCGGCCTTCCGAAGGCCGGGACTGCAGCGGGAATACAAGGTCGTCCTCATCAACGTGCGCCTTATTGTCCCCGACCTTCACCATTTTTGCCTTGATAGTCCCGGCGATCACGCCTAAAATACCCAGCAAGATGCAAACAAACAGGAAACCGAGAAAGTAGCTGAGGGGATAACTGAGGCCGAGTGCGATGAGGATGGCTGCAATGCCCAATGCGGTGGCAAAGAGGGCAAAGAGACCTGCCAGGGCATAGAGCGTAAATGCACCGGCCTTTACGAGCAGTTGATTGAGCCTGGTCTCTATCCGCTCCTCAATCTCTATTCTGGTAAGCTGGATCTTGAGGTCGACCCAGGAGGTAACGTCCTCAAACAGGCCCTTTGTATGTTGCGAGATGCGCTGGATCTTATTACCGCCCGGTGGAAGCTGACGGCTCACGGGGGTATGCCCGTCCCCTGACGGAAGGGACTGGGTTCGTTTCGCCGGCGTTTCGGAACGGTAGATGCGCGCCGCGCCCGAGCCGTTATCCTGTGGCAGTTGGTCCATTCTACTTGGATTCAGAGGTGCCGGTCGTTTCGATTTAGAGCTACCGGCGGGGCTGCTCGTCGAGTTTCTTATGGTACGCCAGAATGGCCTGGAACTCCTGCCTCCGTACAAATTCTTTACAGGCCCATTCTCACGAGAATTGAATGATAAGCACGTAATAAAGATCGTGGGGGCGGGATAAGGCGCATGTGGGTTTGCGCTTCAAACGCTACTTTGGGGTCAATGAAAAACACTGACTGAGATCAATTCAATATCCTATGGTTTCTATTGACTTCGAGCCGACGCCAAACCCGAACAGCCTGAAATTTACGGCTTCCGGACGTGCGTTCATTCCCTCCGGGATGGAGTCGTTCAACGCGGCCGAACAGGCGGCGGGGCACCCGCTCGGCGCGCCTCTGTTCGAGATCGAAGGCGTCACAAACGTATTCGTTCTGCCGCAGTTTCTGACGGTTACAAAGCGACCCGACGCCGACTGGGACGATGTTATTCCGGCCATCGAGGGGGTGTTACAGTCCCATTTTGACGGCTCGGGGCAGCCGTAGTCCGCCTGCAACGGGCCTACCGGAGGTGTACCAGGAAGTCGATGGTATCCACCCCGTCGGGACGCCAGTTGACCTGAGGCCGCTGCGCTTCGCCGAAGGGGGCATGCGGCAGTTCGGCGCCGAGCGCTGCCGTGAGGGAGTGGTGCGAGATGACGACCTGTACGTCGGCCCGGTGCGACGACAGCCACGCGACCACCTCGTTCATGTCGTCGTATTCGGTCCAGCGAACGTGGCCGGGGCGCTGCGGCTCCGGTTCTCCCTTGCTGACGAGAAACTCCATGCCCTCCCCGTGCGCGTTGGGGACGTGGAGGGCATCCAGGAAGGCCTGCTGCATCTTGAGCGCCCCTTCCAGGCCCTCGTAGGCCGGGAAGACAGCCCGAAATGCGGCGAAGGCATCCAGGAGAGGGTCCGGCGCCAGTCCGCGCGGTGCCCAGACGACGGCGACGTTTCGGCATCCATAGCCATCGTGCAGCAAAGCATCTTCCGCCAGGCGTTCCAGGTCGTCACTGGTCTCGCTGCCGTCGAGTACGGCGACCGCGAAGCGGTTGCCGCGCAGGAGGCGTCTTTCGGGAGGGATGCCATGCCGGTCACATTCGTCTTCGGCCCAGGCGCGGGCCTCATCACTGCCAGTTGCAATAACAGCTTCGGCTGCTGCAAACATTTCGCCGGAAGTGCCAAACCGAACGTCCAGGTCCGGAGCGTGCAGGCGGACATCAGATGCAAAGGCAGGCAACAGGAACGGCGAACGTGACGAGAGTGCGCCGAAGTAGCGGTGTCCGGTCAGGACCACTGCCAGGAAGTCCTGCAGTTCTACGAAAGGCACGTTGCCCGGATTGAGGACGCCGATCGTATGGGGTACTGCGGCGATGCGGCCTTGCAGCCACGCCTGCAGCGTGGCCGGTGAAAGCTGGTGCACCTGCTGGTTTATAGCGAAGGCGACGGACTGCTCCGTGAACGTGTTATCGAGGTCGAGTGTCCGCTCTACGGCTGCGGCGCGGGGCTCGTAATCCGGATCCTTCCAACGTTCTGCGGCCGAGGCAATGGCGCCTATGAGGCGTTCGCGACCGTCGGCGGTGGATTTGTCAGGAGGAGGCGTCACTGGCTCCGGCGTCAGGGATTGCTCGACTGCTCGGAGGGCAGGAGGAAGTTGCAGCCACGCAGGTCCGCCCCGCTCAGCCTGCCCAGCACCTCGAAGCCCTCTCCCCTACGGACTGCCAGGTCTTCGGTCCGTATGGCAGAGACGCTGTAGAGGTTCGCCATGTCGAAAATCTGAAGCATGCCCGGCTCCCCTTCCGGCATCTCTCTTTCCGGGCGTTCGGGGTCTACCACGCGAAAGCGCAGCCACGGGGGAGGGAGGTATGTGCCGCCTCCGCGCGCGTAGCACTGGCTCAGCAACTCACACATACCGTACTCACTCCAGATGCGGGAGACCGGCAGGCCGAATCCATCGGCCAGCTTGCGATGCAGTTCCGCTCGCGTTATCTCGCGCCGGTGGGTTTTCATCCCGCCCGTCTCCACCACGATGCTGTTTTCCGGCAGTACCATGGGGCCCTTCTCCGCCAGATCGAGCAAGCCGAAGGCCGCCCCGAACAGCAGGAGCGGCGCATCG
>DASSAV010000361.1:0-5354 GCA_035699265.1 Rhodothermales bacterium | reverse complement strand
ACGATGGAGATGCCCCCGCCTATACTGATCCGGTCGGTAACGCCAACGGCTACGAAGGGAAGAAAGATCTCGTAATCGGCGAAGTATCCCTGCCCGGCCTTCAGCGGGCGTGCCGTCGGGGCAACGAGCAGCCGGGTGCGGTTGGGATCGAGCCGGGTAAACCGGCCACCGGCCACTTCGGATGTCAGTGCTTGTCGGGCCTTGATCTGTGCTTTCGGAATGGTGATTTCGGCTCCGGCCGTGGTACGCAGGCGAACCGCGTCCTCGTCTTCCTGCACGACGACGCCCGTGTAGGTCGTCCCGTCCAGAAGCGTGATCCGAACGGAGGCGGTGGTGGTGTCCTGCTGCGCGCACGCGGACCGCACGCAGAGGAGGATCGAAATCGAGAAAAGGGTGAGGAGTGCGTGTGTTCTGTGCATAGGAGTACGGGGCGCGGCGGTCCGGGAATATATTGATGAGGGAGCAGGCACAGGCCGCCCGTCCCTATGCGTACAAAGCCGTGCCTCAAGGCGCGAAAGTAATGATCCCCCCATCAGGAACACAAAAACTACCCGTGGGACGTTTTCACGTGCTCACTGACTTTCATTTCCAGCAGCGTTACAGCCACGCAGAGCTAGCGCGGCAGGCCATTGCGGGGGGGGCAGACACGATCCAGTTCCGCCAGAAGACGGGGGAGATCCGGGCGGTGCTGCACGAAGCCGAACTCGCGGCACGGGTCTGCCGGGATGCGGGTGTACCGCTGCTCGTAGACGACCGGGTGGACCTCACCCTCGCGATCGATGCGGAGGGTGTCCACCTGGGGCAACTTGACCTGCCGGTGGCGATAGCCCGGAAAGTGCTCGGGCCGGAGGCTGTCATCGGCGCCACGGCTACGACCGTGCGGCACGCGCTACGGGCGCAGGACGAGGGAGCGGATTACATCGGCTTCGGGCCCGTGTTCGAGACGCGCTCGAAGGCGAACCCGGCTTCGGTGAAGGGGCTGGAAGGGCTGGCGGAGGTATGCGCGGCGGTGTCGATTCCGGTGATCGCGATTGCCGGAATTACAGTGGAGCGCGTGCGGCCGGTGATGGAGGCGGGTGCGTACGGGTTCGCGGTGATGTCGGCGGTGACGACGGCGCCTTCCCCTACCGAGGCAGCGGCGGCGTTTCGGCTGGAGCTGGAACAGTTTGCAGTTGGCAGAGGGGCAGTTAAAGCGTGAGGGCGTGGAGGAGGGCTTCGGGGGTGGGGGTGCCGGCAACGGCATCCGGAGGGAGGCCGGCGGATTGGAGGGCGGCGGCGGTGGTGGGGCCGATGGCGGCTTTTTTCACGTGGTGCAGGTCGATTCCTTTCTCGCGCTGGACGGCTTCGAGGCCGGAGGGGCTGAAGAATACGAGCCAGGACGGCGCCTCCAGGCTTGAGAAGTCGAGGTCGTTGCGGAGGCGAGTCTTATATACGCGGACCGGCTCGAAGGGGATGCCTGCGGCGCGGAGGCTGGTGGGCAAGACGTCGCGGGTGCGGTTGCCGCAGAGGAACACCAGTGGCCTGTCAGCAGGAGCAATGAGCGGGGCGAGCGCTTCTGCAGATCCGGCCCCCTCCCCTTTCGGATCGAAGCCGAGGCGGCGCATTTCCTCCGCCGTGCGGGGTCCGACAACGTACGTCGGTTTGGCCAGCCACGTGTTCTGTGTGCCGGTTTGCGGCCATACTTCGGCGAGGGTCCGGACGGAGCGCGGGCTGGTGGCAATGAGGCCGCCGTAGGCATCCGGGGCGGCCAGCACTTCCCGCAATCGTTCCTGGCCTACGTAGTCGAATGCGAGGACGGGTACGGAGGTGGCGCGGAAGCCGTTTGCCCGGAGGGCTTCCTCGTAGGGGTCGGGCGCTTCGGGTTCGCGGAGGAGCAGGACGAGGGGCAGGTCCAATTTTGGATTCGCGGATTTTAGATTTTACTTCGTCAGTCGCTGTGCTCGTATGGATTCGGGGCTGGCGAGGGTGTGTTTTTAATCCGGAGCAAGGTGCGGAAGCAAGCCTCCACGGGAACCACCCCCGGCCCCTTCCCTCGACAAGCTCGGGACAGGCTCTTGGAAAGGAGGGGAGTCGCGTTCCGCCTCCCTTTACCAGATCAATGCATTAAAGGCCATAAGGGGAGCGCGCTTTATTGTCTTGTGGCAAGAGCTGCCGTTACGAAGCGATGCCTACCCGAAAATCAGTAGGGGTGGGCGGTGCGGATTTGCTGGAGGATGCGGCCGGCGCCGCGTTCCAGGAGGATTTCGGCTAGTTGCGTGCCCAGGGCTTCCGCGTGCTCCGGACTACCGGTGCGGCGGCCCCGGTAAAGCTCCGTGCCGTCCTCAGCGGCCACGCAGCCGTCCAGCACCAGTTCGTCGTTTTCCAGGCGGGCGTGGGCGCCGATGGGAACCTGGCATCCGCCTTCGAGGCGGCGCAGGAAGGCGCGCTCGGCCTGCGTGCCCCAGGCGGTGGGACCGTGGTGCAGCACACCTTGCAGGAGCTCAATCGTTTCCGTGTCCATCTCGGCGCACACGACGCCGAGGGCTCCCTGTCCGACTGCCGGAAGCATGATGCCGGGGTCTATCCGCTGGCCGATCCGCCGGTCCATCCCGAGCCGGACGAGTCCGGCCGTGGCCAGGATGAGGCCATGCCAATCGCTGGCGTCGAGCTTGGCGAGGCGGGTATCCACGTTGCCGCGTACGGAGACGATCCGGAGGTCGGGGCGCCACGCCTTGAGCTGGGCCTGGCGACGGAGTGACGAGGTGCCAATGACAGCGCCTTCGGGCAAGTCCTCCAGGCGCCTCTCGTAATCGGGGTGTGGGACGAACGCATCCCACGGCTCCTCGCGTTCCGTAACGGCGGCCAGGGTGATGCCTTCAGGCAGGCGGGTGGGGAGGTCTTTGAGGGAATGGACGGCGAGGTGGATACGGCCTTGCAGGAGGGCCAGGTCGAGTTCTTTGGTGAAGAGACCCTTGTCTCCTATATCGGCGAGCGGAACGTCCAGGATGCGGTCGCCTTTCGTAGTGAGCTCTTGGAGGTGTACGTCGTAGCCGCTCTGTTCCAGTTCCGCCTTTACGAAGCGGGCCTGCCAGAGCGCGAGGGCGCTCGCGCGGGTTCCCAGGACGAGGGGGATGTTGGATTCTGGGGGCATGGGAGCGACCGACGACGGCCGACTGCTGACCGCCGCTGGTTCAGTTAGCAGTTAACAGTCGGCAGTGAGCAGTTCGAGGAGAGCTGTAGCTATCCTTAAAGACCACCGACGACCGACCGGTGACCGCCGTACAAGGAGGATTCCTTCCGTTGAACCATGAAATCCAAAATAGAGCTAGGCCTGGGGCTGTTTCCGGGCGGCGCTTTCCAGGGCGGAGAGGACGTTGGCAAGGTCGTCTTCCAGGCGCCTGGCATCGTCGTGCTCCTTGACGGGGCAGGCGGAGGAGGGGACACCGGCAGCCTGATCGGCGGGGCCGGGAACGTCTGAAAGGGGGGTTCCTTCGCAGCCGGGGCGGGAGAACAGGTGTTGCAGCAGCCGGACGCCCCGCACGAAGTCGATGCTCTCCGGGTCCACGCTTTTGAGGCGGACGATGGGGATGGCGAGGAGCTTTTGCATGATGGAGCGCGTCAGCCGGTCCAGTTCGGCGTAGTCGGCATCGGTAAACCGGTGCTGGTGCCGTTCGATCTCCTGGAGGCGGATGTCGTCGAACGTGTCGCGGATGGCCTGGACGACCGGCTGGAGGGCCTGCTGGTGGAACATCCAGGAGACGAATTCGGCGAGGAGTTCTTCGCAGATCTGCTCGGCGCGGGGCACTTCCGCCCGGCGCGTGCGGTCGACCTGCTGCGTCCACGCATGGAGCGCATTCAACTCTAAAACGGTGTATCCGGGCAGGGCGGCGACCGCTTCGTCCACGTTGCGGGGCACCGCAATGTCGATGAGCAGCGTACCGGCGTCGTGCTCGCTTTTTGCGGATAGCCGGTCGGCATAGAGGACCGGCTTATCGGAGCCGGTGGCTACGATGACCACGTCAGCAGCGGCGGCGGCGGCGTGGCGCGCCTCCCAGTCGACCACGTCGGCGCCCGCGACCTCCGCGACGAGGGCAGCGCGCTCGCGCGAGCGATTGGCGACGGACAGGCCGGCCAGATCGAAGCGGGAGAGCGACTGGAGCGCGAGGCGGCCCATCTTGCCGGTGCCCAGGATCAGCACCCGTGCGCCGTCGAGACCGCCGCGTCCGGCTTGTTCCAGGCGCGTGCGGGCCAGGGCGACGGCGGCGCTCGATATGGAAGCCGCACCGGAGGACAGGGCCGTCTCGGCCGCGACGCGCTTGGCGGCGCGGAACGTGGAGTGCAGCAGCCGGTGCAGCACCGTACCGACGCGCTCTTCTTCTACGGCGATCCGGTAGGCGTCTTTGACCTGCGCGAGGATCTGTGCATCGCCCAGCACCATGGAGCGGAGTCCGCACGCGACCTGGAGCAGGTGCCGTATGGCGTCCTCGTCCTGGTACCGGAACGCCTCGCGTTCGGGCCACGGCTGTCCGGCCGATGCGCTGAGGAGGTTCGTGACGGCAGCGACATCCGCTTCCGTGCCGAAGAGGTAACCTTCGGTCCGGTTGCAGGTGGAGAGGAGAATGAGTTCGGCCGAGTCGGGCAGGGCCAGCCGGCGGTAGAACGCCCGCCGGGCCTCTTCAGAGACAGCAAAGGCCTCCCGCACTTCGACGGGCGCCGTCTCGTGGTTTATCCCGAAGGCAAAAAAGGTCATACCGTTTACAGCACTCAGCCCGGAATGTGGCAAGAAGTCGTTACGTGGTACGCTGCTCTGTGATTCCTCCGCGGCATTGAATTAGGCGTGAACTGTGGGGCCGAAGTGTTCGGGTGTTGGAGTGTTAGCGTGTTCGAGTATTCTCGTGCTCGGGTGTTCATGTATTCAAGCGGACGGGCATGTTGCCTTTAACACTCGAACACATCAACACTCACTGCTGCCCTCATCCTTTATACATGACCCTCCAGATGCGGCCATGTTCGGAGTCGGAGACGTAGAGGGAGCCGTCGGGGCCTATGGCGAGGCCTACGGGGCGCCAGCGGGCGTCGTTCGGGCTCGCCAGGGTATCCGCTCCCTTGAAGCCGTCGGCGAAAACCTGCCAGGTCGTGTCGGCTGGGGTGTCGCCGTCGAAGGGGACGAACGTTACGTTGTAGCCTTCCTGCGGCAGGGGGGCGCGGTTCCAGGACCCGTGGAAGGCGATGAAGGCACCGTTCCGGTACTGCTCGGGGAATTGCTGCGCGTCGTAGAAAACCAGGTCCTCCGGCGCGTAGTGGCCCGGGAAGGCGAGGATGGGATCCTTAAACTGGGAGCAGCGCCCGACTTCCTGGCCGTCGCCGCCGTATTC
>DASSAV010000360.1:0-5136 GCA_035699265.1 Rhodothermales bacterium | reverse complement strand
AAGAGCGGTTTTTGTCGGCCCACCTGAAAGGGTATGAGGCGTATCGTCGGAAGGTGCGCTATCGGCTCGTGCCGTTTGTATGGTAAGGGGCGAAGAGTGGGCGCCGGTTATGCCTCGCCCGGGCCGTGCGGCCGTGTGTTGGTGTAGATCCCATCCAAGTAGCATCCGAGGTTGTCCTTGCGGGGGGGCAAAGCCGACGAAGCAATCTCCTGGCTGGCAGCCGAACCGGAGGAGATTGCTTCGCTGCGCTCGCAATGACAGCGTTGTTTAATGCATCTGTCGGATTGCTGTGAGATCCCGAAACGAGTGATACCAAATCCGAATGAGCCGTTTCGTTCGGGGGTGCGGTTGTGTTCAAGGGTGTGCTTTCCTGGGGGATGTCCTTTCTTGCTCGCCCAAGAAAGGACCAAAGAAGGGCGATCGAATCGGAACGCGCCAATCCCCTTCCCGGCGCCCGGATCGGACCGAGCGGCGCGTGAGGGTTGGGCGGCAGGTCGGGCATGTTTCGGTGTTGCGCCACTCGCTCAACGCGCGGGGATTGATCCGACGTGCGGATCCACGATTCGATGGGGAGGGCGGGTTTGTGGGGCGGTAGCGTGGTGTCATGCATTGCACGAACGGGAGACTTGTTTTCCTGAGGGCGCAGAATGACAGCTTTGTTTAATGCTTCTGCCGGGTTTGGTATTGTTAATCCCTTTTGTAATCAACGAACTGCTTCACGCAGTAACCGCTCAAGAGCCATGCACGACCAGCACAACACAGATGATGCCGCCATTACACGCGGCTCGGGCAATGTATTTGTCGACCTCGGATTTGAGCGGGAAGAGGCGGCCAGCTTGCAGATCCGGTCCGATCTGATGATTCGGCTTCGCCAGTACATCAAGGAGGCGAGGCTAACGCAGGAGCAGGCGGCAGAGCGGCTGGGCGTCCATCAGCCGCGAGTCTCCGATCTGGTGCGGGGCAAGATCGAGGTGTTCTCGATAGACAGTCTGGTCGACATGCTGGCGAAAGCGGGCGTGCAGGTTCAGGTTACGTTTCAGGAGCCAGCACGCTCGCAGTAGCGTCTGCCCCTGGAGCATTCCGGGCGAATGTACGGTAAGAGCATAACTGGAGCGCGGCGATGCCGAAGCGGTACAAGGTACGGGAGCTAATAAAGTTGGTGGAGGATGATGGCTGGGTTTTTGATCGCCAGAAGGGGAGTCACCGACAGTACATTCACCCCACGAAACCGGGCGTGGTTACTATATCGGGTAAGCCGGGCGAGCAACTGCCGATAGGAACTACCCTTAACATCCTGAGGCAGGCCGGCTTGCGTTGAGTGTCCGGTCGGTTCTCACTCACGATAGGAATGAAAGATGCAACGCTATCTGGTTATCATTGAGCGGCCGCAAGAGGAGGGCGATAGCTTCGGAGCCTACTGCCCCGACCTTCCGGGATGCATCGCCGCTGCCCCAACTGAAGCTGAGGTTATCGATCTCATGGCTGAAGCTATGGAGTTTCACCTGGAAGGGCTGGCGAAGCAGGGTGAACCTATCCCGCCCAGCACCGTGCGGGGTCTGGAAATTGCCGTGCGAGAACCCGAGGTGAGCCGTTCGGCTGCGTAAGATGCCGGTCATACCAAATCCGATAGATCAGTTGTTGATACGGGCCTTTGCATCCACCACCCCCAACTCCTTCCCTCGAAAACTCGGGACAGGCTCTGTCCAGGAGGGGAGCTTCTTGGGCTTTCATCATTCTGTAAGTATTCAGCCGGATTTGGTATCACACCTTGAATGGCCTGGGCGCACAGCGTTGCCGGAGCTTTGTTTTGCATACCTGACGGCCAGTTTTCCCTGTGCATCGTGAAACCTCACTGTCGTACAAGCCGTACTATATGTACAAAGTGAGCAGTGAGATGTACACGGTAGAACTCAGCACTCGCGCCAAGAAAGACCTTCGCAAGCTGTCTCCCGACATCCGCAAATAGGTCTTTCCCGTTATAGAGGATCTGGCGAAGAACCCCTTTCCGCATGGCTCGAAGAAGCTCAAAGGGCCGTCCAGCGACTATTGGCGCATCCGTACGGGCGACTACCGCGTGATCTACGAAGTTATTGGTGACGACCGCATCGTCGTCTACGTGCTACGCGTCCGCCACCGCAGGGATGTGTATCGGGGTTTTTAATCACACGCCAATGCATCATCGGCAGAGGACAAAGACATGAGTACTACCACCACTGGTGAGCTTCGCAAGAACCTGGCTGAGATCATCAACCAAGCCGCCTACGGCCACGAGCGCACAGTCATCACCCGTGCGGGCAAGCCCCTGGCTGCCATTGTATCCATTGAGGACCTGGAGGCCATGGAAGCGTTGGAAGACCTGACGGATATTCGCGCTGCCGAGGCTGCCAAGCGCGAGGATGCCGAGCACGGTGGCCCTACCCCCTTGAAAGATTTCCTTCGGGAGCTTGAGCAGGAAGAAGGCGACGCCGCGGCCTGATGATGGGTGCACGACCCCGTGGCCCTACTTTCGCATGAAAACAAGAAACCCTCCAGAGCCGCAAAGCTCCTGGAGGGTTTCTTGTTGGTCGGGACGGCGGGATTCGAACCCACGACCCCTTGCACCCCATGCAAGTGCGCTACCGGACTGCGCCACGTCCCGAGCTGTACGTGGAACGCCATTATAGCACCGGTAGAGGCGCTCACGCAAGCGATCCACGTACTCTTCGTTATACCCAGTGGGTACCGAAGCGTTTCCCCGAGTGTTGCTGAATCCTGAAGCGCTTTCCGGCTTGGGACGAAGCGGGAACCACCCCGGCCTACGGCCACCCCTCCTTGGAAAGGAGGGGAGCCGCGCTTTGCCTGGGGGATTGTCCTGAATTCGGCAACCCGTCAGGGATCAGGCCGCGTTTGTCGGGGGGGCGGCGAGGCGGAGGTAGGGGGTGAGGGTCCGGTAGCCGCCGGGGAATTTGCGCTTCAGTTCCTCGGGGTCCTGGAGCTTCGGCGAGATGACGACGTCTTCGCCCTGCTTCCAGTCGGCGGGGGTGGAGACGCTGTGGTTCTCGGTAAGCTGAAGGGAGTCGATGACGCGCAGGATCTCTGCGAAGTTGCGGCCGGTGCTGGCGGGGTACGTCAGCGAGAGGCGCAGCTTCTTATTGGGGTCGATGATGAAGACCGAGCGGACGGTGGCCGTGTCGCTGGCGTTCGGATGGATCATCTGGTAGAGGTCGGAGACGGTCCGATCCGGGTCGGCCAGGACGGGGTAATTCATCTTGGTGCCGCTGACCGACTCAATGTCCTTGAGCCAGTTCAGGTGTGAGTCGACCGGGTCTACGCTGACGGCGATGACCTTGGCGCCGCGCTTCGCCCACTCTGCCTGGAGCTTGGCGACCTGGCCGAGCTCGGTGGTGCAGACGGGGGTGAAGTCTTTCGGATGTGAGAAGAGGACGACCCAGTTGTCGCCTGCCCAGTCGTAGAAGTTGATTTCGCCCAGGGTGGATTTCTGGGTGAAGTTGGGTACGGTGTCGCCGAGTTGAAGTGACATGATTCTTTCCTTTTGGTGAGCGTTGAGGGTTAGTGAGTTGAGGGTTGAAGAAGATTCAGGGTTGCGTGTTCAGGTGTTCAGGGGCGGTCAGACACCCTCAGTCGCTGGCGCGACAGCCCCCTCCAGGGGGCGGTTTGTTCTGCTCTGGCCGATGGTGGTGTTTGTGCATAGGGCTTTGTAGGCGTGGTCAAGCAGAGCGGTTGAGGGCCTGGTCTACGTCGGCGATGATGTCGTCGATGCTTTCGAGGCCCGCGGATATTCGGATGAGGCCGGGGAGGATGCCGACGGCCTGGCGGTCTTCTTCGGTCAGCGAACTGTGCGTGGTGCTGGCGGGGTGGGTGGCGATGGTGCGGGAATCGCCGAGGTTCGCGGTGTGGGAGAGCATGTCGAGCGCGTCGAGGAAGCGGCGGCCCTGTTCGAGTCCTCCCTTGACGCCGAAGGTGACCACGCCCCCGCCCTTCCGCATCATGCGCAGCGCGAGGTCGTACTGCGGGTGGGACGGCAGGTGGGGGTACTTGACGAACTCCACCTGGGGGTGCGATTCCAGGAACTGCGCCAGTTCGAGGGCATTGGCGGAGTGCTGTTCGACCCGGAGCTTGAGCGTTTCGAGGCTCTTGCTGAACATCCAGGCATTGAAGGGCGAGAGCGAGGGCCCGGAGTGCCGGGCGAAAGTGCGCAGTACATCGACGACGTCCTTGTCACCGACGAGCACGCCGCCGAGGCCCCTCCCCTGCCCGTCGATGTACTTGGTGGCGGAGTGCATGACCAGGTGGGCGCCGTATTCGATGGGGCGCTGGAGGATGGGCGTGGCGAAGACGTTGTCGACAATAAGCGTAAGCTGGTGCTCCGCGCAGAAGCGGCCCAGCCATTTGAGGTCAATGAGGTCGAGCCCCGGATTGGAGGGGGTTTCGACGACGCAGAGCTTTGTGTTGGGCTGGACGAGGTCGTGCCAGGTGTCAGGCTCCAGGATCTCGCCGTAGCTGTGGGTAATGCCCCAGCGGGGCAGGATTTTGGTGAGGATCTGATGGGTGGAGCCGAAGACGGAGCGGCAGGCGAGCACGTGGTCGCCGCTCTGAAGGAGTCCGGCGAGCGCAGTGAAGAGGGCCGACATGCCGGAGGCGACGGCAACGCCCTCCTCGGCGCCTTCGAGCAGGCACATCTTCTGGACGAACTCGTCGACGTTGGGGTTGCTGTAGCGGGAATAGACGTTGCCTTCGATCTCGCGGGCGAAGAGCGCGCGCGCCTGTTCTGCGCTGTCGAACGTAAAGCTCGACGTCATGTAGATGGGGGTGGCGTGCTCGCGGTTGGCGGAGGCGGGGGTCTTCGTCCGGACGGCGATGGTCTCCAGGCCCTCCTCGTGCTCCGCCAGCTTGCCGTTGGACTCAGAACTGCTCATACCGCTCTCCGTTTATGCTGAACGAGAAGGTGATCGTGGCCGTCTTTTCGAGCATCTTCGAGACGGAGCAATACTTGCCCAGGCTCAGTTCGCAGGCGCGGCGGGCCTTGCCGGGGTCGATGTCTCCGGTGAGGGCGTAATGGACGTGCATGTCTGTGAAGACGGCCGGTACCTGGTCCGTGGCGCGTTGGGCGTCGACTTCGATGTCAATGCCGTCGAC
>DASSAV010000359.1:0-4620 GCA_035699265.1 Rhodothermales bacterium | reverse complement strand
TGGCGAAGGTGGAGGAGGAGAGAGAGGAGCTCGGATCCTCGCTCTGGTCGCTCTCCAGCTTCAGCTTCTGGCAGCAGCGGGCCTACCGCGGCCTAGTCCGCGTACTCCTGGCGCAGGGACGCTCGGAAGAAGCCTTCGTGCAGTTGGAGACCGCACGCGCCCGCTACCTGGCCGACGTCTTGACGGCGCGACGCTCCGCTGCAGAGCTCTCGCCTCATGCCCGCACTCGGTACACATCGCTTACGGAAGAACTGGCCGAAGTGCGGACGGCGCTCGCCAGCACCGGCAGCACGCCGGAGGTGCCGATGCTGACGGCCCGTGAGGCTGCTTTGCAGTCGGCGATGGCACGCATGGTGGCCTTCACTCCGAGGCCGCCCCACCTTTCTCTCGCTGCCATGCAGAAGGCGCTCGGCGGCTCACGCGTCCTCCTCTCGTATTTCATCGACGCGCGCGACCGTGAGCACCACCGAAGGGCGACGTCTCACGTCTTCGTGCTCACCTCCGACACGCTCCTCGCGGTGCCGCTCATAGGCGTCGACGACGTATCGCTCGACTCCTTACTCGACGCCTCGGGCTACGGCCTGGCTGAGTCCGGAGGCGTCATAGAGCAGGCGAGCCGCCCCTTGGACGGGCTGTTCCAACTATATCAGAAACTGGTCGCGCCCGTAGCTGCGCTCCTCCCCGCCGGTGCGCCCCTCATCGTGGTGCCGGATGGAACCACCGCGGCCGTGCCTTTCGCCGCTCTCGTCGAAAAGCCTACCCCCTCCTTCGCATATGCAGATGCTCCATATCTCGTACGGCGCTTTCCGATCAGCTACAGTTTCGGAGCCCAGTTCATCAGCGCCAGCGCGAGCCATCCGGAGCCCTGCGGCCACGTGCTGGCCATCGGCAGGAGCGCCTTCGGGAAAAGCGACGCACCGAGCCTGCCCTTTGTCCGCACGGAGATCACACGCCTCGCACACCGTTTCCGGGGCGTGCGTACCCTGCTCGACGGGGACGCTACCGAGAGCGCCTTGTACGCGTCTCTGGGACAGGCCGACATCGTGCACATCGCAAGCCACGTTGCCATCGACCCCCTCAGGCCGCTACGCAGCCGCATCCTGCTGAACGCCGGGGGAAGCGAGGACGGTACCGTGTACATGCACGAGATGCTCGGCGAGGGGATGAAGAGCGCCCTCGTCGTCCTCAGCGCCTGCAACACTGCACGGGGTACCGCCGCAAGCGGCGAGGGCGTGCTGGGATTCCACTATGCGTTCCAGGCTGCCGGCGCGCGCAGCACCGTCGCCACGCTGTGGGAAACCGCCGACCGCCCTTCGGCGAAGATCATGTCGACTTTTTACGCGGCCCTCGCAGACGGCCTGCCGAAAGACGAGGCCCTCCGGAAGGCGCAATTGACCTACTTGAGCGTCGCCTCCCGCGACGCCGCGAGTCCGTACTTCTGGGCTGCACCCGTCCTTTACGGCTCTACACAGCCCGTTGCTCTCAAAGAGAAAGATCTGCCCTTTACTGGCCGAAGGTGGATGGTAATCTCGTCCATGCTCTTGGGCTCGCTGCTACTCTGGGTCGCACACCGGAAACGTGAAAAAGTTTGACCGTGAGGTTATGCGTGGTGACGGCGCACGTCTGTAGGGAGAAATAAAGGTTATGTATCCATGCTTCGACCTGCGCGTCACCCCCTCCCTCACAGGGCCCGTATGCCCGTGGATGCGTTCTACGCCCTGGTCGTGGACGCCTACATGGGTCTCTGCCCGCCGACCACGAGGCTTCACGACATCTGTACGGTGGACCCCCTGATCCGCCGACAAGTGGCGGATGCCCACGCCCGAATCCGTTCTGTTGATGAAAACAGCGATGCTGCGGCGCACTTCGAGCGGCTTAGCGGGCACCGCCTGAGGCCCCCGACTCAGAGATGCGGGGATACTCCGACGGCCTTTTAACACCTTCACTCGATGGCAGGCGAAATAGAAAGACACTCGATCCAGTACGTGGCGCGGCATCTCTCCTTTTCGGTCGACGACGTTGAACGCGCAGCCGAGGCATTCCGCTTGTGGAGAGAGCAGGAGAGCGACGCGGCTAAGCGAGACGTAGACCTCTGGACGTACTGCTTCGTCCGGCGGTACTTTCTGGCGAAGCTGGCACGAACGGCCCGGTTCTCGGAAGCAGACTTCGAAGAGTTGATCTCGCAGGCGTACCTGGCTGCGCAGTCGAAGTCATCTCAGCTTCGGGATCCCGAGCGCTACCCGCACTGGGTATCGAAGATATGCAAGAACAGGTTTCTTTCGTATCTGAACCAGAACGTGGATTCGGTGCCCCTACCGGACGAGATGCCGGCGGACTTTCGCGAGCCGATCTTGGATGAGAGCACCAAGGCGGCGGTGGCTGTGGCGTCGGCCATCCAGCGCCTGCCGGACTCCCTACGGGATGTCACCTATCAGAAGCTGATCGAGAAGAGGTCGTACAACGAAATCGAGCGGGCAACCGGGAAGGATGAGGGGACGCTGCGTTCATATATCAGCAAAGCCCGCGCGAAGCTGCGTGGTGACCTGGTACTGAGGAAGTTCATCAACCCTGACTGACCGCCGTGCGCGGCCCTAGCGACTGAACCCATGGAAAAGAGCTTTGACGACCTGGTAGAGGCGTACGCCGAGCTTCCGGTGGCGGAGAGGAAACGGCTGGTGGAATATGCGGCAATGCATCCTGAATGGGCACTCGACCTTGAGGATGCCCGCGTGGAGGCCTTCTTCGCTGGAACACGCGACGAGCCCGTCACGGACGCGGTGCTGGCGCGGTATGCGTCGATGCGCCTGCTCCATACCCGGCACGAATCCCCGATGCACGTGCAGGATGCATGCCGGCGCATAGAACAGGTGCTGGCATCCGATCCTGTGGCGCGGGCGCGGTTTGAGCGCTTCGTAGACCGGATAGCTCAGGCGGAGGCGCCTTTAAATGCGGTCACTCAGTTTGAGCGGCTTTCAGGTCGCCGCCTCGCCTCGTCACCCGAGGAAGCCGTCAAAGCCACGGGTGACAGAAGTCCCCGTGCACGGCGGACTCCCATCGGGTCACGCATAGCCAAGTGGTCGGCGTCCGGTGTCACGGTCACCGTGGTCTGCTATGCGCTCGCCTTCGTCGGGTACCGTGTGCACCCTCCACTGGAGACGACAGCCTACCGCGCGGCCCAGCAGCGGCTTGCAAACTGGGACGTGCGGAGCGTGCCACTTGCCGCGAACACCGACGAAGAGCGGCTTCGCGCGGCTATCGAGGTGGTGAGGAACAGCTTCTACTATGAAATCGGCGTGGTTCCAAGCTACCGCCGGGAGCGCCTGGCGCGTGCATCGGTGGCTCTACGCAACGTCGCGATGGGAGCTGAAGCACCGCCCGTAAGGCAAGAGGCGCGCTACTTCCTGGGCCTCGCCGAACTGGCCTTGGGGGAGACCGAGGCAGCACGGGCCGATCTGCAGGTGGTCTCGAGGAACAAAGGCTTCCGCTCACCTGACGCCGAAGACGTACTGAAGAAGATGGCCAACTAAGGTCAGCCCTACCGACATGAGATAGAGCGAGCAAAGTACGCAGAGGTGCCATCCGTGTCGCCCTGACCTTCCTCTGCACACGGCTCGCTAGCACCTCCAATACCCTTTCCGTGAAGCACGCGCCGCGTCTCACGTGGGACATACTGACACGCCTCGCAGGCCCATTGTCTCAGGACGGGAAGGTACCGACAGACGGGAGCATCATTAGTCGATCCCTTTTGGCAGAGGAAAGGGGGTCTGAGGCCGGGCCAGGGCACCAGTGGGTGCCCGCTGCCGCGAACAGGGCTGGATGCACGATGACGTGGACCGGGCGCCTCTTGGGGCGTTGAGAAAAAAAATTTGTGGGCGAAGGTTACGCTGGGGATCAGGCTCCGTCTATGAGAGCATGGAGAAGGGAGGCCGACGGTACATCGCCCTCGTGCCTCATCCCTGAACACGAGACCGAGGTCACTCGCACCAGATCTACCCGTCCCGCCTGGGATGACCATGACCGCATTATGCGCCACCTGGCCGGCTTGGGCTCTGTCCTCCAAGGCCAGCACCAACCTATCTGTGACATCCGGGTTTGGAGAGAACCTCGGCTTCGCCCTGCAATCTGAAGCCGAGCCCCTGCCTCTCCTATCCCGGTCCGTGGGTCGGGGCCGAGCCTCCGCGTCTGATGATGCGCTACCGCGCGCGCGAGGAGCGGCACAGCTCGCACGTCACCCTCACTGCGCCGCTGGCTACTCACCGGAGGAACTACGCGCACGGCTTTGGACCGAGGCGGACGATACGTGTAGAGCCGCGTCAACTGGTACCCTGGTAGGGCTGAATGGATAGCATGCATTGGATCTACCAGGACCTACACCTGGGCGTCGTCCGCATGAACGGAGCAGTCAGGGGCACGGACGTCGTTGCAGAGCTGCACGGGCTCTATAGCGACTCGGCGTGGCAGCGTGGCTTTGACACACTGTGGGATGCGCGGAGCATCGACATGCTCGACTTTTCCCTACTCGATCTGAGCGCGTTTCGAGAGCAGTCGGCGTCCATGATGGAAGCACAAGGCTCCGGCCGCATTGCGATAGCGGTGCACCGCGAGGTGGTCTTCGACATC
>DASSAV010000358.1:0-2928 GCA_035699265.1 Rhodothermales bacterium | reverse complement strand
CAAACAGGGGATGGCCCGTGAGCCATCCCCCCTCGTTTCATTCCGCCTGTGTCCGAACTAGCTTCGGCGCGAGGTTTGCCGGCCGCTGCGGCGTTTCGGGCGGCTGTGCTGGCCGTTGCCGCTGTGGTTCCGGCGGCTGGTTGAAGCGGGGCGCGCAGGCCGGGGCTGGTCGTCCCGTCCTTCCGATGAGACGGCGCTGTTGTCGACCGCTGCCCCCGCGAACTCTGGGTAGCTTTTCTGTGCCAGGCGCTTGCCGGTGTGCCGCTCGATGTCGCGCAGGTACGACTGCTCGTCGCGGGCGACGAACGTGATGGCGTCGCCGGTCGACTCCGCCCGGCCGGTGCGGCCAATGCGGTGGATGTAGTCCTCCGCCTGGTTGGGGGTGTCGAAGTTGATGACGTGCGAGATGTTATCGACGTCGATGCCACGGGCCGCGATGTCGGTTGCGACGAGCACGTTGAAGGCGCCCGACTTAAAGCCGTCCAGGGCGCGCTGGCGCTGGTTCTGCGTCCGGTTGGAGTGGATCGCGGTTGCGGAAAACCCCTGCTGTCCGAGTTTCCGGGCGATCTTATCGGCGCGGTGTTTCGTGCGGGAAAAGACGAGCACGTTTTCTACGGGCTCGTTTCGGAGGATGTGGAAGAGGAGGTCCAGCTTACGGTCCTGTTCGACGGTGCAGACGTGCTGTGCGACCGTTTCCGCCGGGTTGCGGCGCTCGCCGACCTCGATGAGTTCCGGCTCATACAGGATGCTCTTGGTTAGGGCGCGTACGGCGTCGGGCATGGTGGCCGAGAAGAGCAGGGTCTGCCGCTGCTCGGGAAGGGCCGCGACGATCTTGCGGACGTCCTTGATGAAGCCCATGTCGAGCATGCGGTCGGCTTCGTCGAGGACGAGGATTTCCACTTGCGAGAGGTCGATGCTGCCCCGATCCATGTGGTCGAGCAGGCGCCCGGGGGTGGCGACGACGACGTCGGCTCCGCGCCGGAGTCCGTTGAACTGCGGCCCCATGGCGACGCCGCCGAAGATGGCGAGGCTGCGCAGGGCGGTGAACTTGCCGTAGGTACGCACGGATTCCTCCACCTGGAGGGCCAGCTCGCGCGTCGGCGTGACGACGAGGGCACGGATCGGACGCGGCCCGCGGTTCGGTTGTTCGGATGCGAGATAGTCAAGCATGGGCAGCACGAAGGCGGCGGTCTTGCCGGTTCCGGTCTGCGCACAGCCGATGAGGTCGCCCCCCGCGAGCGCTACCGGGATGGCAGCGGCCTGGATGGGCGTAGGTGTGGTGTAGCCTGTTGCAAGGACACCCTGCAAGAGCTTCTCGGACAGGCCGAGCGTTTTAAAGGTCAACATATACAGGTATACAGAGAAGGCGCCCGGCGGCATGCCGGAGCCAGATGGCAGAGAGGCTGTGGGAGATCTGAACGACGAGCCCGTACAGGTGGGACGCTGCTCGCAGGCAGGTTCGTGTTGCGGGCCGTAGCGTGGGAGAGAGCCGGATGGGCTCTCTTCAGATGGGGTTAACGCGGGCAGGCAAACCTTAGAAGTGGTTTGCACCGGCGCGTCCCGGAAGCAACTCCTTGGATGATCCGCTTCCGAGACGTTGAGAACCGGGAACGGCGTGATATCTGATTGATGTGCAAAAGGTACGCCGTTTCTGGTGGGGATGTGGGGTGGTTGCGTGAAGTTCGGGGTAATACCAGGTCTGGAATCATCGGGCTGGTTTTGGGGTAGGTGCAAACCACACTGGCCCTGGGGGGTCACCTCTCTTATACCAGTTCTCGGAAATCACAGTGCATCGTCTCTCGCTTGTCATTCTGAGCGAATGCGAAGAATCTCTCCTGATTCGGCCCTACACGAAGAGAGATGCTTCGCTCCGCTCAGCATGACATGTCAACAAATGGGCAGGTTTGCATAAGAGTTTTAGAGATCTGGTATTACTTGCGTCAGTCGCTTCGCTCTTGTCCGATCTGCATTGGGGCAGGTGGTGGTTCGGGAGTGTGCTATTCTCGGAGTATGTGCTTTCCCGTGGGATGTCCTTTCTTGCTCGCCCAAGAAAGGACCAAAGAAGGGCGATCGAATCGGAAGGCGCCAATCCCCTTCCCTGCGCGCACATCGACCGAGCGGCGCGTGGGGGATGGAGATGGTTCGGAGGGTGTCTCGGGCGCCACTCGCTCAACCGCGCGGGGATTCCACCCGGCGCGCGGGCCGTGATTCGACGGGCGGCGGAGGGGGAGAAAGGTTCGGGAAAGGGGGAGAGAATGAGAGGAGGAAAGGAAGAGAGGTAATGAGGAATGGATGAGGGGATTAGAGGAGGAAGTGGGGAGGGTGGGAAAGGAAAACGGCCGGGGAGGTCGGTGCTGGATGTGGAGGGGACTCGTTGTTCAGGCCTGGGTTTGTTGCACGGGGAGGCGGTGGATCTTGCCGGGGAGGGGGCGGGCGAGGAACTGTTCGATGCGGCGGGCGGCTTCGGCGACTTTGCCGATGTCGATGCCGGTTTCGATGCCCATTTGATCCAGCAGGTAGGCGGTGTCTTCGGTTGCGACGTTGCCGGTGGCGCCGGGGATGAAGGGGCAGCCGCCGAGCCCGCCGAGGGAGGTATCGAAGCGGGTGACACCCATCTCCAGGGCGGCGTAGACGTTGGCGAGGCCGAGGCCGCGTGTGTCGTGGAGGTGGAGGACGAGGGGGACAGGGGTATCTTTCAGGGCGGCCTGGACGGCACCGACGTGTTCGCGGATCATGACCGGGTTCGCCATGCCGGTGGAGTCGGCCAGGGAGAGGGAGTCGATGCCACTTTCGGCGAAGCGCAGGGCGAGGTCGACGACCTTCTGCACGGGGGTATCGCCGGGAGCGTGGTAGCCGAAGACTGTCTGGAATCCTACCTGTGCTTTCATGCCGTACGAGCGGGCGCGGCGCACCATTTCCTCCGCCTGC
>DASSAV010000357.1:0-2602 GCA_035699265.1 Rhodothermales bacterium | reverse complement strand
GAAGCCGTAGTGGCAAGGCGGCAAAGCCATGCCCTCGATCTCGGCGGGGTTCCACGCATTCACCAGCAGGCGGCGCGAATCCGGGTTCGCCTTGATCTGCTCCACCAGGCGGGCGATCTGGTCCACTACCACGCCGTCCTTGCCCTCCCACCGGCGCCACTGCTTGCCGTAAACCGGCCCGAGGTCGCCGTTCTCGTCGGCCCACTCGTCCCAGATGGTGACGTTGTTCTCCTTCAGGTAGCGGATGTTGGTGTCCCCGCTCAGGAACCACAGCAGCTCGTGGAGGATGCTGCGGACGTGCAGCTTCTTGGTGGTGACCAGCGGGAACCCCTCCCGCAAGTCGAAGCGCATCTGATACCCGAACACGCTGCGGGTCCCCGTACCGGTGCGGTCCTCCTTCTCTGCACCATTCTCCAGTATGTGCCGCAAATAGTCCAGGTACTGTCGCATACCAGATCGGGTTGCTTGCTTTCGGAATCGTTCAAGTTCAAGAAAGCTCCCCTCCTGGACAGGAGGGGATACAGGGGTGGTGGACCAACCTGAGCATCACCCGGTGTCACACTTCAGACGGGCGCGGTCCTGTGGCTTGTGGAACGCGGTCCCGCCTCGCTCCGTTTCTCGACTGCTCCTGCCCCCTTCAATCTACGAACGAGCTTTCACCCTTTGAACAATGGATGCAAACTTACATCAACGCCAGGGAATTAACCACCTCCGCCGGGTGCTGGACTACGCCCCCTTCGTCGCCGAACCGGACGGGTCCGCCACGGTGCACCTCACCCGCGAGGACTGGCACGTAGTGGCCGATACGCTCTTCCAGATGCAGACCCCGAAGGAACTCCTCCCGGAGGAAATCCAGAACTACAGACTCGTGGACGACAACACCGCCATCGAGCTAAAAACAAAGGACAACATCATCCGGGTAGACGTCATCTGAGCCTGCGACAGGACATTTCGGTTATCTGAACAAGAAGCTCCATCCTGGACAGAGCCTACCTCGATTCAGTTGGTCGGGGTTGATTGAGGAGCCTGCTTCAGAAATAGCTCGCGTCCAATAGGCCCCTCACTTTCACCCACTCCCCCTCTCCCGAACGTCCTCCTGAATCCGTCGAATCACGGCCCGTGCGCCGGGAGGAATCCCCGCGCGGTTGAGCGAGTGGCGCCCGAGACATCTTCCGAATGATCGCCACCGCTCACGCGCCGCTCGGTCGATGTGCGCGCAGGGAAGGGGATTCGTGTGTTTTGATTCGATGCGCCCTTCTTTGGTCCTTTCTTGGGCGAGCAAGAAAGGACATCCGTCGGGAAAGCACATCCGGAACACAACCGCACCCCCGAACGAAACAGCTCATTCGGATTTGGTATCGCTCGTTTCAGCATCTCGTGTCGTTAGCAACGGAGTGAAGGATCTCTCCGGTCCCCCATACGCCCACACACCCATACCCCCACCTGTCATGTCGAGCGAAGTCGAGACATCCCATAGAACAGCACCAACCAGGAGGAATTGCCGGCTCGCGAACACATGCTGTCATTAGTAGCGCAGCGAAGGATCTGGATAGCAATGGAATGAGGATAACGAAATCGAACTCAGTTCGCCGCGGCACAGAGGTTGAACAACGGAATCCCCACGCGGAAGCGGGCGCCGTTGGAGCGCTGCATGAGATACGTCCCCTCCATCGTCCCCTCGAAGGACTCCAGGATGCAGAAGCTGTTGTACTCGTGGATGCATCCTGACGGGATGACCGGCTGCTCGCCGATGACACCCTCCCCCTCGACCTCCTGTACGTGGCCGGTTCCTTCCCGGATGTACCAGTGCCTCCGCAACAGTTGCACCTCGTCCGATCCGTTGTTCTCGATGCGGATGAAGTACGCGAATACGAAACGGCGGCTGAAGAAGTCGGACTGCTCGTCCAGGTAAACCGGACGGACGGTGACGGTGATGTCCGCCGTGGTGGAGGCGTATGCAACCATGTCCGTATGTTCAACAAAGCTGAATGGATACGAGAATTAAGTATACGGTCGTGCCCGCGAAAATGCTTCCGGGCTCCCAATCCGCCAGTGTCCGGGCGTAAGGTATTACCGGATCGGCACGAATGCACCCCGACGACAGCCGCTTGCCGACGTCGCTCCAGCGCCTCTTTCCTTCGGCCCCAATCTACAAACTGCCCGCCCTGTTTTAATCTAAATCACTCTGAATAGGTTACGAAAAGAACCTCGACACCAGCCCTTCTCCTTCCTATCCTACCAGGTTCACCGCCCGCAACAAACGACTGCCCAACGCCCCCGCAACCAATGTACCACGCGCCCCGACTTGACACCCTTGAAAAAACCCGACCCCGTAGCCGCAGGTCTTCAGCCTGCGCATGTAGCCGCAGGTCTTTAGCCTGCGTGTTCCAGGCCACAGTTCTGTTAGGAATTATTAGCCCGCCGAAGTCGGCAATCGTCCGAGAACAACCAGCAACAGACCACTGACAACCGACAAAAAACGTGCAAAGTGTGCAACCAGTACCCGTTCTGCTAAACGCTCGTGCAAACTCGGGAGACGCTCTGCAAGGCCAGAGGATAGTGCACTTCCATACACCGGCAGCCCGCAAACGACCTGCACCAT
>DASSAV010000356.1:0-2457 GCA_035699265.1 Rhodothermales bacterium | reverse complement strand
TGGGAGACTGTTTGGAAAGAGCGAAGCGCGTTCAACTCCTCCCTCCGAGGGAGGTGGCCCGCCAGGGCCGGAGGGTGTTGCTTTCCCATACGCTGGCGATCCCTGGGTGACTATGCACAATCGTTTCCGAGAACTGGTATTATGGTCTTTGATTTACCATTTCGGCAAAGGAAACGAAACTCCCCTCCTGGATAAGCAGGAGCCGGGGTGGTCAGCTGTCGTCCTCCAACTGCAACACCACAATGGTGTCCACCGAGTCTCGCTTGCTCACAGGCAGATCGACCGTCACGTCGCTCGGCTTGGAGAACGCGACGTCCGAGCCGTCCGCGAACAACGTCGCCTTCGCCACCTGCAGCCCGGCCGTGTTCGGGAGCGTCAGTGATGCGGGCGCGTCCGGATCCAGGACGTGCAGGTAGACCACGCCGTCCTTGCGCGTCGTCACGCCCCAGTCCTGCGGCGGCATCGGACCGCCCTCGGTCGCGTAGATCGTCTCGCCGTTTCGCTTCGTCCACTTCCCGATGGCGTGCAGGCGCTCGACCACTTCCGGCTGGAACGTCCCGTCCGGCCTGGGCCCGATGTTCAGCAGTAGATTCGCGTTGTAACCCGCCGCCCGCACCAGGTAATGGATCAGCTCCGTCGGACTCTTGAAGTCATGGTCGTTCTTGTTGTAACCCCACGACTTGTTCATCGTGTCGGCGGTCTCGAGCGGCAGCGTGCTCACCGTGGAGCCCTCGTTGAAGCCAGCCGTCTTCTGCCCCGGCAGATCCCGCTCGAACATCTGGAAGTCCTCGCCCGGGAAAGGCGCGATGTGGTGGTTGTTGCCGACGAGCGCCTGCGGCTGCAACCGGTGGATCAGGTCGTAGGTCTTCTTCAGGTGCCAGTTAACGTGCGTGGCCGTATCGCCCTGCTCCACCTGCTGGTCCCACCACCCGTCGAACCAGAACCCCGCGATCTTCCCGTACTCGCCCGAAGCCAGTTCGGCGATCTGCGCGTTCATGTAGTCCAGGTACCGATCGAAGTCGCCGCTGTCGGGCCGGGCCGAGTATTGCCCGGTCCTGCCGCGCGGGTAGTAGTCCGGATGGTGCCAGTCCAACTGCGAATGGTAGAAGAAGAGCTTGATCCCCTGGCGCTCACACTCGTCCGCGAGCATCTTTAGCACGTCCTTGCCGTAGGGCGTGCGGTCCACGATGTCGTAGTCGCTCACGTCCGAGTCCCACATCGCAAAGCCGTCGTGGTGCTTCGACGTGATCGTGATGTACTTCATGCCCGCCTCTTTCGCCAGGCTCACCCATTCCTTGGGGTCGAACTTCACCGGATTGAACTGCGGCGGCAGCTTCTCGTACTCGGCAACCGTCATCTTGTGGTTCTGCATCACCCACTCCCCGTCGCCCAGCACGCTGTACACGCCCCAGTGGATGAACATGCCGAACTGGGCGTCCTCAAACCACTGCACCGCCTCCGCGTGCTGCTCCTCCGGCGTAAGCGCCTGCCCCTCTTCAGCGGCCTTCTCGGCGATGTCCCGCTGGCACCCCGCCAGCACCAAAATCAAAAGCGACAGAAAGAAGCAAGTGCGTTTCATAACGGTCCGGATGGTCGATAGAAATGTTCGTACAATTGACGATAAGACCTTTCCACGAAAGATGAAATCCACCCCCTCCCATTCTCACTCTAGCCTTCTCTCCCTTTCCTCCTCTCCAACCTCCTACCTTTCCCTCTTTCCCCCTTTCTCTCATTCCCCCTTTCTCCCTCTCTTTCCCTCATTCCCCCTTTCCCCCTCTCTTTCCCTCATTCCCAAACCCCGCCGCACGTAAGTAGCAAACCGGAACCCCTCGTGCCGCTCCTCCCCGGCGAGCCGAAACACGCGGCCGAGGAGGTGTTCGTAGGGCGGGAAATAGGTGTCGCCCTCGTAGTCACCCTCCACCAGCGTCAGTTCCAGGCGATCCGCCAGCGGCAGGAAATGTTCGTAGATGGTGGCGCCGCCGCCGATGAAGACCACGTCCTCCCCCACGCACGTCGCCAGCGCCTCCTCCGAGGTCCGGTACGTTTCCGTGTCGGGGTACCGGTCGAAGTCGCCGCCGGAAGTAAGGACGATATTCCGCCGGTTCTTGAGCGGCCCGCCGAACTGGTGGAGCAGCGACTCGAACGTCCGCCGCCCCATGATGAGCGGGTGCCCCATCGTCAACCGCTTGAACCGCTTCAGATCCTCCGAAAGATGCCAGGGAAGATCCAGGTCGCGCCCGATCACGCGGTTCTTCTCCGAAACGGCAGCAATAATGACAATCTCCGGCTTCTTTTCCATCAGGCTGTTGCTAAACGCTCATACCCGTTCTGTAAAACTCTTGTGCAAAGCTGGGAGACTGTTTGGAAAGAGCGAAGCGCGTTCAACTCCTCCCTCCGAGGGAGGTGGCCCGCCAGGGCCGGAGGGTGTTGCTTTCCCATACGCTGGCGATCCCTGGG
>DASSAV010000355.1:0-5550 GCA_035699265.1 Rhodothermales bacterium | reverse complement strand
CCTCACCGTAACCGAGCGATCCACAGTCCCGCGCAGGCGTAGAAGGCTTCCTTGACTACTGGAGAAGGCCGGGGTATATTCTCTGCCCCTTTGAGAAATCCCCTGGAAACGGGTCCTTAGCTCAGTTGGTTAGAGCGCTTCCTTGACATGGAAGAGGTCAGCGGTTCGAGTCCGTTAGGACCCACCATCATCGGTCACAGTTCAGCATCGGCATCCATGCCCGGTCCCCAATGAGCTTCATCGCACTGATACGAACGCGGACGCCCGGCGGCGAGCTTTCCGTTCTTCGTGTGGACGACTGAATCTCACTGGGGTGCATGAACGGCACCAGCAACGTTGAGCACAAAGCGCCCCTCACACGATGGGCGCTTTTTTATTGATCGGTGGGCTTCCGTGTGAGCCCCCTCCCCGCTACTATGGCAAACAAGATTCATCTAACCTTCCCGGACGGATCCTCCAGGGAATACGACAACGGCGTCACCGGCTACAACGTCGCCGTCGGCATCTCCGAAGGGCTCGCCCGCAACGCACTGGCCGTCAAGCTGGACGGCGAGGTGCGCGACCTCCACCGCCCCATCGAACGGGGCGGCACGATCCAGATCCTGACCTGGAACGACCCCGAGGGACGCGCCACCTTCTGGCATTCCACCGCGCACCTCATGGCCGAGGCGCTCGAAGCCCTCTACCCAGGCGTCAAGTTCGGCATCGGTCCCGCCATCGAGAACGGGTTCTACTACGACGTGGACCTGGGCGACCGCACTCTCTCTCCGAGCGACCTCCCAGCTATCGAGGACAAGATGCGTGAGCTGGCCGCGAACGGCTCGCGCTACGAACGCCGGCCCGTCTCCAAGCAAGAGGCGCTGGAATACTTCACGAACAAAGGCGACGAGTACAAGCTCGAACTCATCGGCGAGCTGCCCGACGGCAGCATCACCTTCTATGAGCAGGGCAACTTCGTCGACCTCTGCCGCGGCCCGCACATCCCCTCCACCGAGCCCATCAAGTATCCCAAGCTGACCCGCCTGGCCGGAGCGTACTGGCGCGGCGACGTAAAGCGGCCCCAGCTTACCCGCATCTACGGCATCAGCTTCCCGAAAAAGAAGGAACTCGACGAGTACCTGGAGCGCCTGGAACTGGCCCGCCAGCGAGACCACCGCAAGCTGGGCAAGGAGCTGGAGCTTTTCACGTTCAGCGACAAGGTAGGCCCCGGCCTCCCCCTCTGGCTCCCCAGAGGAGCGGTGCTCCGCGATACACTCGTCAGCTTCCTGAAAGAAGAGCAGATCAAGCGCGGGTATCAGCCTGTCGTGACGCCGCACATCGCGCGCCTGGAACTGTACGAGATCAGCGGGCACTACCCCTATTACAAGGAGAGCCAGTTTCCAGCCATGTTCTTCGGGGAGGAGGAGTCCGGCGAGGGCTACCTGCTCAAGCCGATGAACTGCCCCCACCATATCCAGATCTACGCCGACAAGCCCCACTCCTACCGCGAGCTCCCGATCCGCTACGCGGAGTTCGGCACCGTCTACCGGTACGAGCAGTCGGGAGAACTGGGTGGCCTCACCCGCGTGCGCGGCTTTACGCAGGATGACGCCCACATCTTCTGCCGGCCGGACCAGGTGAAAGACGAGTTCAAAAACGTCATCGACCTCACCCTTGCTGTCCTCGCCGCGCTGGATTTCCGCGACTTCAAGGCGCAAGTATCCCTCCGAGACCCGGAGAACAAGACCAAGTACATCGAAGGGAACGAGCGCTGGGAGTCGGCTGAACGGGCCGTCCGGGAGGCCGTGGCCGAAATGGGGCTTGAGGCCTTCGAGGCTGTCGGCGAAGCCGCGTTCTATGGCCCCAAGCTCGACTTCATGGTCAAGGACGCTCTCGGTCGCGAATGGCAGCTCGGCACCGTGCAGCTAGACTATAACCTCCCCGAGCGCTTCGATCTCACCTACAACGGCGAGGACAACCAGAAGCACCGCCCCGTCATGATCCACCGCGCCCCCTTCGGCTCGCTGGAACGCTTCGTGGGCGTGCTCATCGAACACTGCGGCGGCAACTTCCCTACCTGGCTCGCTCCTGTCCAGGTCGCCGTCCTCCCCGTCGGGCAGGACTTTACCGCCTACGCCGAGCACGTGGGCAAGGCGCTCGTGGAAGCGGGCATCCGTGCGGACGTTGACCAGCGGAACGAAAAGGTGGGCTATAAAATCAGAAGCGCCGAGGTGCAGAAGGTCCCCTACATGCTCATCGTGGGTGCCAAAGAGCAGGAAAACGGCACCGTCTCCGTCCGCAAGCACGGCGTCGGCGCCCAGGACACCGTCGCCCTCCAGGATTTCACCCACCACCTAAAATCCGAAGTAGCCGCCCAACTACACCGCGAAAGCGCAGCGGCCTAAAATCGTAAACGGGTCCAACCCTCGACTCGTGAACACGCGAACACAACTGCTCACTGCTAACTGTTAATTGCTGCGAAACCTCTGCGTGAAACGGTTGATATACCACTTGAACTATTCGTGCCGGCGTACCAGTTTTACGTAACGCCCGCACATTGGAACATCCGTTCAACTAAAACAGGTAACAAACCATCGCTACAAACAGAATCCGCATCAACGAAGACATTCGCGCACAAGAGGTGCGCGTCGTTGATCCCAAGGGCCAGCACGGCATCTACCCCATCGACCGCGCGCTCGAAATGGCACGCCAGCAGGGCCTCGACCTCGTCGAAATCGCTCCGGACGCCGAACCGCCTGTCGTGAAAATCATCGACTACGGCAAGTTCCGGTACGAACAACAGAAGAAAGAGAAGGAGTCCCGAAAGAAAACGGCCACCGTCGAACTCAAGGAAATCCGCTTCCGCCCCCACACCGACACGCACGACTTCGAGTTCAAGACGAAGCATGCGCGCAGCTTCCTCGGTGAGGGCAACAAGGTGAAAGCCTGGGTGCAGTTCCGCGGCCGTGACATCATCTACCAGGACCAGGGCATGGACCTCCTCCAGCGCTTCATAGGCGAACTGCAGGATGTCGCGAAGGTCGACCAGGCCCCCCGCATGGAAGGCCGCCGCATGACGACCATCCTCGCCCCGGCCGCCAAGAAAGCCGCCAAATAACCCCCGGACCGCCTGTTCACGGGAAATTCCCCGCTACACAGGCCCATCCTGGATCTCGGGAAGGTTGCACGACAGGCGTGCGAGCCGTATTTTTACAGGCTCGCACGCTTTTCATACCGAGAGGCGGTCCTCAACGGAACGCCTCTTTTTTTAGCGGGTTGTAACGGACTTCCCCCGATCCAAATCAAGCATCCGGCTTGCCCCGGACGCCATTCGATAGAGCAAAGGAGCTACCATGCCGAAGATGAAATCCAACAGCGGTGCCAAGAAACGGTTCAAGGTCACCGCCACCGGACGGCTCAAGCGCAAGAAGGCGTATCACAGCCACATCCTGACCAAAAAGGATCAGAAGCGGAAACGCCGCCTCCGCGAAAAGACGCTGGTTGACAAAGTGGACGAGCCGCGCATGAAGCGCATGTTGCAAGGCTGATCCGAAGAACGTAGCCGCAGGTCTTCAGCCTGCGCTGAATTATATAGCGGCAGGCTTTGCCTGCGCATATGTAGCCGCAGGTCTTTAGCCTGCGTTGAAGAAACCAGAGAAGACAAATGCCTCGCGCGAAGAACAGTGTGGCCTCACGGGCACGCCGAAAGAAGACGTTGAACCGGGCGAAAGGTTATTGGGGCGGCCGCAGCAAGCTGCTGACCGTAGCCAAGCACGCCGTCGATAAGGGCCTCCAGTACGCCTACCGCGACCGCCGCGCCCGCAAGCGCCAGTTCCGCCGCCTCTGGATCGCCCGCATCAACGCAGCGGCCCGCACCAACGGCACCACCTACTCCCGCCTCATGGGCTCGCTCCGCAAAGCAGACGTGGCCCTGAACCGAAAGGTGCTGGCCGACCTCGCCGTACACGACCCCGCCGCCTTCGAGCAGGTCGTCAACCAGGTGCCCTCGTGAGCGGCCCGCCACATACCCCGCTCTTTTTTAGCGCGCAGCCTCCATGTAGATAAGGGTGCTGACCGCTGCGGCACAGCCTGAGCAAAAAGGTCCCGCCCCTGTTTCTACAGGCCCGGCGGGATTTTTTTTGGCCACCTCCCAAACCCCCACGCCCCCTATCCTGCCAACTGCTGACTGTCAACTGCTGACTGTTAACTGCAAACCGCCATGTCAGACATCGTCGATGACTTACGCCGGCAACTGGAGGCCGAACCCCTCCAGACGGACGACGAAGTAGAAGCCTTCCGCATTAAGTATCTCGGGCGGAAAAATGGCCTGATCACCGGCCTCTTCAAACGCATCAACGAAGTATCGGCGGAAGAGCGGCGCACCTTCGGACAGCGCGTGAACGAACTCAAGGCCCTAGCGGAAAACCGGCTCGATGAAGCACGGTCGGCCCACTCCTCCACCACCGCACCCGTTGCGGCCGGCCTCGATCTCACCCTCCCGGGCCGCCGTCCCATCCTCGGCTCAACCCACCCCCTCACACAGACGCTCGACGAGATCAAGCGCGTCTTCGCCCGCCTCGGCTTCGACGTCGCCGAAGGGCCGGAGATCGAAGACGACTGGCACAACTTCACCGCCCTCAACTTCCCCCCCGACCACCCCGCGAGGGACATGCAGGACACCTTCTTCCTGGAAACCCCCGGACCCGACGGCGAAGGCGGCGTCGTGCTGCGCACCCATACGTCGCCCGTGCAGATTCGGGTCATGGAGAAACAGCCGCCGCCCGTCCGGGTCATCGTCCCAGGCCGCGTCTACCGCAACGAAGCCATCTCCTACAAGTCCTTCTGCCTCTTCCACCAGGTCGAGGGCCTCTACGTCGATGAGGGCGTCTCCTTCGCAGACCTCAAGCAGATCCTCCACCTGTTCGCCCAGACGATCTTCGGCGAAGACGTGAAGATGCGCTTCCGCCCAAGCTTCTTCCCGTTCACCGAACCCAGCGCCGAAGTGGACGTCTGGAGCCCGAACCCCGGCCTGCCGGAAGGCGGCCGCTGGCTCGAAATCCTCGGCTGCGGCATGGTAGACCCCAACGTCTTCACCTCCGTCGGCATAGACCCCGAACGCTACACCGGCTACGCCTTCGGCATGGGCGTCGAACGCATCGCCATGCTCCGCTACGGCATCGACGACATCCGCACCTTCTACGAAAACGACGTTCGCTTCCTGGAGCAATTCTGAAGCAGCGGGTTGTCCGTAGTCAGTTGTCAGTTGTGTTCGGACGACCGCATTAACAACTGACCACGGACAACAAACAACTGACCAAGCATGAAGCTTTCCTATAACTGGCTCCGCACCTACGTCCCGCACGAGCTCACCCCCGAGCAGCTCGCCCATCTGCTGACGATGGAAGGCCTCGAAGTGGAGGACGTAGAAACGATAGGCGCTCCCCTGGAAGGCGTGGTTGTCGGCGAGGTGCTGGAAACGCGCTCCCACCCGAACGCAGACCGCCTCACGCTCTGCCGCGTCGACCTCGGGGGCGACGTGCCCGCCCAGATCGTCTGCGGCGCCCCGAATGT
>DASSAV010000354.1:0-2032 GCA_035699265.1 Rhodothermales bacterium | reverse complement strand
CTGGTGCTTCTCGAAATAATGCGGATAGGCCGCCTGCGCCTTCTCCTCTTCCGCATCCAGGTAGGCCGAGATCGTCCGGTTGATCTGGGTCACGCTCTCATCATACTCCCGGTGCCTGCGGTACATCCGCCCGTGTTCCGGGTCGAGCGCCTGGTAGTATCCCTGAATCTCGTCGCGGACCGAGGGATCCGTCCGGAAGTGCTGCAAAACCGGATCGAGGTCGTGCGAGAGGAAGTCACGCACGTTGGCCTCGTCGCCCGATGACAAGCCGCCCTGGATGGCTTCGCGGAATCGCTCGGTACGGACTTCCAGGTATTCCAGAATCGGAAGGTCGTGGGCGGTATGGACGGACTTCAACACCTTGTCGACCTCGGCCAGGTGCTCCAGCAGATCCGCCTCCACCGCTTCCATCCGATGCGTCGACGAGCGCCGGATGTCGGTGGCCGCATAGAGGGGGTACACGTCGTGGAATACGATGGGCTCCACTTCGGCCCGCAATCCCATCTCCTGCCGCTGGATGTAGTTCAAGGCCGCCTTCCGAAAGCGCCACTCTACCGACGAATGGATCGCGGTATACTCACCCAGAATGACAGACTGCACGCGGTTCTGCAACTCCTCCTTGCTCCGGCGCATGGCCGCCGCAAAGAGCGGCAGCACGTCCAACAGCGTCATCATGTTGAGGGCGCTCAACGCTCCCGGCTCCTCCGACCATAGATACAGCACGCCCACGGCGGCCCCCTGGCCGTATAGCGGGGCTGCGATCACACTGCGCGCTCCCGCTTCCAACATCTCATCTTCCAACGCCGTGCGTTCACCGTACGTCTGCAGATCGTCCACCACCTGCATCGTTCTGGAACGCAGCGCCCTTGCTACGAGCGACGAGGAAAGATCCGACAGATCGTATTGAGCGGAATGCCTGAACAGGCAGTCGGGACATTCGGGAAGCGGCCTGTGCAAGAGGAAAGCTTCTCCTTTCTCCACTGCGGCTAGTCCCAACTGAACGCCCGGCTGGCGCAGCAACACGCGCATCCGCTGCCGGAGGGTAGGGAGCGTCGCCCCGCTCACCAGGGTCTCTCCTTCCAGCAAGTCTCTCTGGAGGAGAGAGACCACCTCCACGTCGGTCACGTCATCCGCCTGGATGATGTCGAACCCGTAGAACTCGAAGGCGTCGGGCGGAATCAACTCCATCCACACCTTGAGGTCTGCGAGGTTCGTCAGCAGCTTCCGCTTCACTTCCTCGGTCAGCGTAGGGGCCTCCCCTACCTGGTTGATCTTCAGGAATCGAAGGTCGGAGGTCACCTTGAAGTACCGGTCCAGTCCGGTCTCCGGATCTTCCGCCGTAAACAGCAGGGGGAAGTCGAATGGAACCTCCACCCCGTACACCGACCGCAGGATGTGGAGGTACGCGGCGATGAGCTTTCCGTACGTGTAGGTCCGAACGTCGAGGTTGGCTTCTCCGCTGACCTTTCCGTCCGCCTTCACCAGGAAGCGTTCGAAAGGGGGGGTGCAGTAGAACGTTTCCAGCTTGAATGGAAGGACCGCCGCGGTCAATTCCCGCTCGCGCAAGGCCGTTGGAATGACCGGCATCATCAGAAGGTCGAGGAACTCGCGGTGCCCGCGCAGCACGTCGATGTCCTTCAGTTCGCCCCGCATCTGCGGCTGGCGGGCAAGCTCGTCGCGGATGCGCCCGAGCAGGATGCTCGCCCCCGCCATGTGTTCCTCCGCCCCGGCCTGCTCCCAGAACTCGATCAGCGGCTCCAGGCTCAGGACCGACTTGAACGGAAGCTTCACGAGGTCGCGCTCCGCCCAGCGCGCCAGGTCGTACTGCACGCCCGGCCTCCGGCTGACGACGAGCTTCGGTGTCGTGTACTCCATAATCCTGCCCCGCACTTCGATTTTCGACTGTAACGCGCCAGCATCCGCCGGTATCCCGCGCCCCGTCCCAAACCCGATCTCAAAACAAATGCACTACACACGGATGGCCTTTATGGAAGAGCCCGGCTGTCCAGGACAGCCGGGCTCTTCCGCCGAA
>DASSAV010000353.1:0-3932 GCA_035699265.1 Rhodothermales bacterium | reverse complement strand
ATGTCCTTGCGCTCCCGGAATGTGAGTCCATAAAGCTGGTTGGCGGCGTAGAAGACGCCGTCGCGCAGCACGCGGTCGAGTTCGAAGTACGGTTTGATCTGTGCTTCATCCAGCGCGTACTCCGTCCTGCGCACCTGCTCGGCGTAGTACTGCCAGTCCCATGGCTCCAACTGAAAGCTGCCTCCCTGCTGATCGATGAGCGCCTGCATCTTCGCGGCCTCGGCCTGAGCCTTCGCCTTAGCGGCCGGAACCAGGTCGGTCAGGAGCTTGATGGCGGCTTCGGGCGTCTTCGCCATCTGGTCGGCAAGCTTGTAGTCGGCAAAAGTAGAATAGCCGAGCAGCTTCGCTTGTTCGGCCCTCACTTGCGCCAACCGGGTGATGAGTTCACGGGTGTCGTTGGCGTCGTCGTGCTCCGCTCGGCCGGTGGAGGCTCGGAAGAGCCGCTCGCGGAGGGAACGGTCCCGGAGCGAGGCCTGTGCAGGCTGCTGCGTCGTATTTTGCAGCGGGAGCAACCATTTCCCTTCCAGCCCGCGCTGCCGCGCCGCTTCGGCAGCCGCGTCCACTGCGCCATCGCTCAAGCCCGCGAGTCGCGCCGGATCATCGACGATCACGGCGCCGGCTTTGGTGGCCGCCAGGAGTCGTTTTCGGAACTCGGTGCTGAGTACCGACTCCTCCTTGTTGAGGGCCTTCAGCCGGGTCTTGTCCGCTTCCGGGAGCCGGGCGCCGGCACGGACGAAGTCGAGATAGTAACGTTCTACGAGCGCCTCCTGCTCGGCATCGAGGCCGAGCGAGGAGCGGCGGTCATAGATGCTCTCCACCCGGCGAAAGAGGCTGTCGTTCAGGTAGACGGCATCATTATGAGCGGCCAGGCGAGGCGCTTCCTCCGCCTGCACCCGCTGGAGCGTGCTGTCGGTATTGGCGTGGGCCATCGCAAAGAAGACCCGTGAGACGCGATCCAGCAGCACCCCCGAACGCTCCATGGCTACAATCGTGTTCTGAAAGGTGGGGGCCGCGCTCTGGCTGGTGATTTCCTCGATCTCGGCCAGATGCTGCTTCATCCCTTCCTCCAGCGCAGGTTGGTAGTCTGCGTTGCGAATCTGATCGAACGGCGGCGCCTGGAAGGGCAGCGTGCTCGGACGTAGGAGTGGGTTTTCGTGCACCGACCGTGCGGGCTGAGCGGCGGTCTGCGCTACCCCGATGCAGATGAAGCACAAGGCGAGCAAGCATGAATGGGGCAGAAGGGGCATTCGTAGTCTCAAAGTGTTGCAGGCAGAAGGGTAGTGCACAAAAAGTAGGCATCGCTAAAGGAACGGGCAAGCGCGGGCGCGGGCGTGCCGAGGTGTTGAGAAAGGAGCGCACGGCTGCTGCTCCAGGGGCTTTTTTTCGGGGCGCCCTCGCAGAGCGGTCGTCTCCCGGACCCGGCCTTACGGCGCCCGCCTCTGTGAAACAATTCCGTTCCGGCAGGGTGCACCTACTCGGGGGTGCCTGTATATGCCATTTTTATGTGCTATTTTGGCGTGGGGGAGCGTCTGCCTCCCGTATAGGAAACCTTAAGCGCCTCGAGCCCCGGCGTGCCCGCAAACGCAACCTTTCGGTATTCGGTACGAATAGCGGATCACTGCGCGTGCGCTCTCATGCTTCCTTCTGACTGTTATACAGGTTCGTTTCCGGCAGGACCTCTGCCCTCTGCAATATGATGCGATCCAAGACGTATTACGCCATCCCGGCGGTTCTCCTCCTCGTCATCGGCGCCGTCATTGGCATGACGCTGGACTCGGCGATGTCCGGCCCCGATACGTTTCGCTACTTGCAGAAGCTGCAGGATGCGTTTCTGATCATCAACAAGCAGTACGTGGACGAGGTCAACCCGAAGAAGGAGGTCGAGGCCGCCATCGACGGGATGCTGCGGCAACTCGACCCGCACTCCAGCTACATCAGCGCGGAAGAGATCAAGGAGGTGCAGGAAAGCTACGAGGGCAGCTTCGGGGGTGTGGGGATCCTGTTCGAGCAGTCTGGTGACACGGCCAAGGTCGTCTCGGTCGTAAACGACGGCCCCAGCCAGCGGGCCGGGGTCATGGGCGGTGACCGGATCGTCATGATCAACGACTCCAGCGCGGTGGCGCTCCCCGACGGGGGCATCCAGGATCGCCTGAAAGGCCCCATCGGGACGAAGGTGAAGATGTCGGTCCTGCGCCACGGCGTCAACAAGCCCATCGATTTCATCATTACGCGCGGCCGCATTCCGCTCTACTCTGTCGACAGCGCCTACATGGTGGACGACAAGACGGGGTTCATCCGAATCGACCGTTTCGCCGCCACGACGTACAACGAGTTCGTGGACAAGGTGAAGGAGCTGAACAGCCAGGGCATGCAGCGCCTCATCCTCGATCTACGGGACGACCCCGGCGGCATCATGGAGTCCGCCATTCGAATCGCGGACGAGATGCTGAAGGGCGGCAAGACGATCGTGTACACGAAGGGCCGGGTCTCCGATATGGACGAGGTATACCGGTCGACTGACGGCGGCATTCTCGAGTCGGAGCCCATCATCGTGCTGGTCAGCCCGATGTCGGCTTCCGCCAGTGAGATCCTGGCGGGTGCCTTGCAGGACCAGGACCGGGCGTTGATCGTGGGGCAGCGCACGTTCGGCAAAGGACTCGTCCAGCGGCAGTTCCCCCTGCCGGACGGCAGCGTATTGCAGATGACGGTGGCGCGCTATTATACCCCATCGGGGCGACTCATCCAGACCCCTTACGAGAACGGCAACCTGGATGCGTATTACAAGGAGAAGTTTGCCGACTACCAGGAGACGTTCAACGTAAGCGAATACGCGGAGCACATCCCGGACTCGCTGAAGTACAAGACGGCAAAGGGGCGCGTGGTCTTCGGCGGCGGCGGCATCCTGCCCGACTACCTCATCAAGCCGGACACGACCTCCCCGTTCTGGTCTGTCGTGGGCCGGGGATTGGATTTCAATTTCATCCGCGACTACTTCGTCGACAATGAGTACAGCCTGCGCGACCAGTGGGGGAAGAGCCGCGAGGGCTTCATCGCGAACTACCAGGTAAGCAACGACACGTGGAAAGACTTCGTGTCCTACGTCGCCACGCAGGAGGCCAAGAACCGGCAAGCCGACAGTACGAACCAGGCTTCTTCCGGCGACGAGAATGCTTCTGCCCTGGTGAAAGCCACACATGCCCACGGCAAGACGCAGTACGTCTCCACGGCCGAACTCGAAGCCATGAAGCCCCGCGTGGAGACGCTGCTGAAAGCCAGGCTCGGGCAACAGATTTTCGGAAGCAAGGTGTGGCACCCGATCTACAACAAGATCGACCCCGAGGTCCAGCGAGCGCTCCGCCTATGGGACAGCGCGGAGGATCTCGCGGGGCTGTCGGGCGAGCAAGGGTGAGAGGAAGAAGGAGAGGAGGAGAGGGAGAAAGGAGGAGAGGGGCTGTGGATTCTCCCATCTGAATTACTGAGAACGTAAAGTTACGAACAAGAACTAAGCGTGTGAGGCAAGAACGCCGGCGGGCGTTTAGCTTTACACGCTTTCCTTTTTCCAAACACGGCTCACCGCAGCATATGATACCGTCGCACCACCCTTCAGTACCCGATCCTGCCAATCGACAGAAACGGGGCGACACAGCCCTCCGTGCGATGCGCGCCGCAGGGTGGCTCGTGCCGCTGGCGGTCGGGCTCGTTTTCGTGGCGGGTTGCGCCGGCCCGAGGGCAGTCGTGACGGCGCCTCCCGTAATGACGCCTATCCCGGCGGAGCCTGCGGCCGACACCACGTTGGGGGCAGCCCCTCGGGACGTCATTCCACCGCCGAGCTTCCTCCAGGCCGTACAGGAAGGCACGCGCACGGCTGATGGACTGCCAGGCCCGAAATACTGGACGAACACGGCGGAGTACACGCTCAAGGCCCGCGTGGA
>DASSAV010000352.1:0-5718 GCA_035699265.1 Rhodothermales bacterium | reverse complement strand
ACGCCGATGAGGAAGAGGCCGCAGACGGCGACGGGCAGGTTCGGCGAGAAGATCATGATGAGGGCACCGGCAATCCCGATCCCGATGCAGGCCAGGAGAACGCGGGCGGGGGAAGTCTTCTTGAGGAGGCCGCCGAGGAGGAGGCGAGCCAGCGTCATGCCCAGCAGGAAGAAGGACAGGAAGAAGGCGGCGTCTGCAGCGTCGAGGCCGAGTTCCGAGGTCAGGAACGAGGTGGTCCAGTTGCCGACGGTGATCTCCATGCCACTTTCGAGGAAGAGCATGAGACCCAAGAGCAGGAGGGTCGTTTCCCGGATCAGCTTGAGGCCGTCTTTGATGGGGAAGCCCTGGGCCTGCTTGGGCTGGGGGAATCGGATGGCGATGAAGAAAAGCAGGGGCAGGAGCGCGCAGGCGCCGACGATGGCGACGGGGACGGTGTAGACGCCCTGCCGGAGGGTCAGGCCGAGCAGGAGCGGGATGCTGAGGGCGCCGACGCCGTAGAAGACGCCGAGCAGGCTGAGCCCGGCGCTGCGGCCTTCGCTGCTGATGTCGGCGACGAGGGCGTTGGTGCCGCCGTTGATCACGCCGCCGCCGAAGCCGATGAGGAAGATGGCGGGCTGAAGCAGCGCGAGGGACGAGGCAAAGGCGATACCTTCGAGACCGAGCGCGACGAGAGCTGTACACAGGAGCAGAAGGCCCCTATAGCCATAGCGGTCGACGACCGGCCCGAAGACGACGGACCCGGCCAGGATGCCTGCACTGAGGAGGGAGACGAGCGTCCCCGCGCGGGCCATGTCGATGTCGAAGCGTTCGATGACGGCCGGGAGGATGGTACCCAGGGTCGTCATGACGACGCCGAAGACGAGCATGCCGAGGCAGGCAGCGGTGAATACCAGCTTCCGGTCATACATAGCGGGATGATGCGGTTCGGGGCTCATGCCAAATCTGGATGATCAGTGCCAATCTAAGCCATTGAATCCACCACCCCTGATCCCCTTCCCTCGAAAACTCGGGACAGGCTCTGTCCAGGAGGGGCGCTTCTCTTCCTCTGCCAAAAGAATAAATGAATGACCATCAGGGGGCGTTTATCGGGGCGGTTCCGGGGTGTGCTTTCCTGGATAAAATGTGCTTTGCTGGGGCATGTCCTTTCTTGCTCGCCCAAAAAAGAACCAAAGAAGGGCGGCTGCGGGGGAAAGGGAGAGAGGGAGAGAGGGAGAAAGGACGAGAGGAATTGGAACGCGCTGAATCCCCTTCCCGACGCACCCATCGGACCGAGCGGCGCGCCAGGGTTGGGCGATAGACCGGGACAGTTTCGGTGTTGCGCCACTCGCTCAACGCGCGGGGATTCATCCAGCGCGCGGATCCACAATTCGATGGGAGGCAAGAGGGAGCTTCATTGTGCTTTGCCGAAAGCATAAGTCAATGACCATGAAAGGAGGGGAGCTTCTTTTGCTTTTGCCATTCGTCAAGTGAATAACCGGATTTGGTATTAGGCGGATTGGGCATCATGCGGTGGCGGTGGACAGGGCCAGGCGCCCGGCCCCGTAGAGGGCGGCATCCGGGCCGAGGCTGCTGCAGGCGAGCCGGACCTGCCGAATGCTGACGGGCTGCGCCCATAAGAGGGCTTCCTCGTAAATGCGGTCCAGGAAGCGAGCGGCCAGGCCGAAGATACCGCCGCCGAAGACGATCAGCTCGGGGTTGAAGAGGCTGACGTAGTTGGCGGTGGCCATGCCCCAGCAGGCGACGGCTTCGTCGATCACGCGCCGGGCCAGCGGGTCGCCGGAGGCTTCCGCCGCGAACACGTCTTCGGCGCGCAGGGCGTCCTCGGGCTTGCCGCGGAGCGGGCCGGTGTAGGCGGGATCCTCCGCGAGCAGGCGGCGGGCAGTTTTGGCGATGCCGGGGCCGGAGGCGTAATGCTCGAAGCAGCCGCACGCGGCGTACTCTGAGCGGTAGGGGCGGTCGAGCGCCATCCAGCCGGTCGCGCCCGCGACGTCGCTGTGGCCGCGGAGGACCGAGCCGTCTATCAGGATTCCGGCTCCGATGCCGGTGCCGACGGCGACGAAGATGACATTCCGGCACCCTTGCGCGCTCCCGCGCCATACTTCGCCCAGGATGGAGCACGCCCGGTCGCTGTCCACGCCGACGTGCTTGCCGGGAAGGAGTGCGCGCAGTTCATCGCGCAGCGGGTATTCGGTCCACCCCGGCACGTTGGGCGCCCATACGGTGCCGGTGCGCGCATAGTAGATGCCCGGCACGGAGACGCCGACGGCCTCAACGTCCGATCCGTCCGGGCCGGAAAGGATCTCTTGCACGCGCCGGGCGAGCAGGGCTCCGACCTCGGGGCCTTGCATTCCGCCGAGCCGGTCGACCTGCCGGGCACGTATCTGGCCGTCCCGCGAGAAGACGGCGGAGGCCAGCTTGGTACCACCGAGATCGAGTGCGATTACGGACATACTACTTCGTATGAGTGGGCCGGGGGCTCTTGCGTGAACCGAGGCGCAGGCGGTATCACCTGCGGGTCCGGCAGAAAGCGCTTTCGTATTTAACGAACTTTCGCGTTCCGGGCAAGGCGGGGGCATTAACACCAGATGGTTCACACGGTTGTGCAAGATGGACTGCGGGTGATGTCAGGGATTCGAGGAGACTACGAGGGTACGAGTCTAAGAAGGGGATGTCAGGTGGTGGCGCGCCGCTCGTTCAACGCACGGGGATTCATACCAAATCCGGCAGAAGCATTAAACAAAGCTGTCATTGCGAGCCCCCAGGAAAACAAGTTTTCCATCCGTATGGTCATGACACCGAGCCGCAAAGCCCCCTATCCGTCATCCCGAATCCCGCTCGCGGCTTCACCTGTGACGCCCTGCTCGGAATCCACGCTCCGGCTTACACATGGCTGAGGCGGGGTGAGGGATCTGTTCAACGTGGACCCTCTGAGGTGAACCCTGTGCCTCGCGTTCCAGCCCCAGTCATGCTCAGAAACGGCGGGCGCATACGTGGAAGCTGCGCCATTGGGCATGATCAATCCGGGTTCGGGATGACGTGTGGAGACGGGTGTGCTCCATTCTCAAGCTGGACACTCCATGAGATATCGCATGTCGTTAGCAGCCTGCGAAGCAATCTCCAGAGGAATTGCTCCTTGCCAGGAGATTGCTTCCCCGCCTGCGCGGGGACCGCTAGGCTCCTCGAAATGACAACCATCAATTAAGGGTACAACCGGATTTGCCTTGAAAATGCGGGCGGACAGCCCGGCGGAGTGTCTCTGCTGGGCTGGCGGACATCTCGGCGAGATGTCCCTACCGGAGATGCGTTTTCATCGTCTGTGGTGCCGGCTACCGGCATGGATGATCGGTATCATCCGACATGCTGCCCGCGATTCGACCCAGGAGGGAATCTTCTTTCCTTCTGCTATTCTGTAAGGAACGAAGCGGTTTGGGTATGAACAGGCGGATTGTGTATAAGCGACACAGCCCCGGCGGGCGGCCGGGGCTGCTGTAGTGGTTCTGCAACGACTCGTCAGAGGCTAGAAGTCGTCGTCCTCATCGAGGTCGTCGAAAAAGAGATCGTCGTCATCTTCCTCGACCTCCTCGGGGTCGTCGTCCTCATCGAAATCGAGGTCGTCGTCGTCATCGTCCTCGTCGGGATCGTCATCCTCATCGTCGAGGTCGTCATCTTCCTCGAAGTCGTCGTCCTCGAAGTCGTCATCGACTTCCTCGTACGCGACGGGGAAATCCTCGACCTCTACTTCTTCGGACTCAAACGGTGCAGTGACAGTCATCGTTCTGGGCAATGTAGATGAATGAATGGTGCACTAGGCCACAAATGCGTACGTGCGGTTCAAGATCCGAGCCTGGAATTACGTTCCGCCCGGAAAGTAAAAACAAGTTGGAGCATGAAAAAATCATAGACCTGTAATCTGCCCTCTGGAAAGCGGATATACTGCATTGGGGCGGGCCTATATTGGTCGGTTCCAGTGATCTTTTCTGTAGCGGCAGCGTACCCGTGCACAGATATTCATTCCATCGGCTCGAACAAGTTTCCCTTAACATGAACGATTTCAACGAACGCAGTGCCTACCCCCACCCGGACGATTTCAAGGTGATGCGACCGGAGTACACGGACCTGGAGGACGGCACGTACGAGGCGTCGATCACACTTTCTCCATTCAGGGTGAGCGGCCAGAGCAGCACGAAGGCAGGCGCCCGGCGGGCGGCGCTGTACGAGGCTGCCAAGACGTACCGTTCCTATCATCCTTCCTACCGGGTGGAGAGCCCATTCCCGGACGAGTTTGAAGACCGGGAGGGGATGCACTGGAAGCGCGTGCCGCCGCACCAGCGGGACCGGCTCGGCGACTACGCTTTCAAGGACCAGGAAGGCGAAGAGGACACGACGGACATCGAGACGATGCTGATGTGGGACGTGCGCCCGGCGCAAGTGGAGGAGGAGGAAGAGTAGGCTGCCAAACGGGAACTGTCTTTCCTGGCCGGATCTTGACGGTCTCCCACCTTTCCACATAATAGCGTGGCTCCGAACCGGAGCGCCGGGGTGGAGTAGCAGGATGGCCACCGCATCGATACCAGTCATACACATGAACTCCGAACCAAAAGAAAACGCGAGAAGGCGCAAGCCCGGCGGCCCATCTATAAGCCTACGGAAGAGAGGGCCTGCTTCCTATTCCGGCCCGGCTAAGGATTCGCTCCTGGAGCGGAAAGGGCATTTTCTCGTCTATACGGGAAATATTGAGCCATTCGACGCGGGTGAGGTCATCCGGGAAGTACGCGAGGAGCGTACCCCGTGATGCGGATTCTAGTCGATGCCTCTTTGCTGGTCGCGGCCTTCGTAGAGGCAGAGATACATCACGCTTCCGCAATCGTGTGGTTAAATGGAGCCGTCGATAATGATGGGAGTCTGGTGATGGCATCCCATACGATTGCCGAAGTGTATGCCGGCCTAACAAAGGCAAACCGTGTACCGCCCATTCAGGCAGGCCATATCATTGAGCACCTACTGAGTATGGTCGACCAGGTGATCGAATTATCGCGGGAAGATTATGGAAGAGCCGTCGCGCGTGTGGCTGCGGACGACCTCAAAGGCGGGATCATCTACGATGCCGTTCTTGCTCAGGCTGCCCGGAAGGCGGGGGCGGATTCCATCGTCACCCTGAACCAGAAACATTTCGCGCTGGTGTGGCCCGCCGAAAAACTCGTCACCATTTAACGGGCACGATCGAGGCGCGTCAGGCGCGGTTTTCCCGGCCGCTGAGGACATGCGGCAATAAGCCTGCTCCGGGGGATCTGCCAGCCTCTTCGCCGGCAATGAGGTCGATTTGGTGGCGAATGCCGAGACTGCGGAGCTCGGCTGTCATGTCGGTGGCGTGCTCATCGCAGAGCCACATTCCGGGAATGGCCTTCCCGGCCATCGTTCTGGGCACGTAGTCGAGCAGGTGGTGGGTTGCCTGGCGGCGACAGATTTCGCAGCGGTGCATGTTCTTCGTACACGATGTGGGGATAGACGGAACGTCCACACAGGATCCAGCACATGGCCACTACACTGGATCCGGCGGGTTCGGAACGAGACAGGCGGGGAATCTCGGGCGTCCTGGGGCTGGAATGGAACGCAGGGCCTAACGTAAGACCTCGGATCTTACTTCTCAAGGCGACACACGTAACAAGATGCGCACAGGTTATTATGTGTTCATGTGTTCGAGACGACCGACGACGGCCG
>DASSAV010000351.1:0-20984 GCA_035699265.1 Rhodothermales bacterium | reverse complement strand
GCGGGGCGGAAGGTGCCATAGGGCTGGGCGAAGAGGCGGAGTGGGTCGGACAGGGCCACGCCGACCCGCTTCGTGCCGTAATCTATGCCTGCAATACGCGGCGGCATGTACGCGGGTTTGGAGTGTTCACGTGTTCGAGGCCGGTATTCGGTGCTTGATTCCTGGTCGGCGCGGGCATTAACAAAAAGGGCCGGGGAGGCTGTGCCCCTCCCCGGTCCTCGGTGTAGCTCGTAGCCTTATTCGATTCGTTCCGTGCTCCTCCGTACTGTGCGACAGATGCTGTCAGACAATACTGCCGGCTGTGTGGCCGTTCTGGCGGACCAGTGCCGGGCTGTTATCGGCACTGCCTTCCGGGATGAGGTAGTTCAGCTCCTTCAATGGCGTCTGGAGGACCGACTTCAGGCGCTTGCTCGGCTTGAAGTGCGTCTTGCGACGGCTGGGAATAAAAACCGTCTCGTTGGTTTTGGGGTTGCGGGCCTTCGGCTTGGCCTTCGTCTTTTTGACCTCAAAAACACCGAAATCACGCAGTTCGATGCGAATCTCTGGGTCGGCCTCTATCATGAGCTCACCGAGAGCCGCGATGACGGCGCTCACCCACGGCTCGCTCTTGTAGATGGGCTCGTCCACGAGTTCGGAGACGCGGCGGGCGACATCTTTCTTGGTCAGTGTCCTGGGTCGATCTTGCATGATACAAATCCTTAGCGGGAGAGTGGTTGTAACGGTCGGTTCATATGGGGATTGATTGCTTTCAGCCAAGCCACGTCCTAACGACTGCGCTCATGCGAGGCAATGTACGAACTGCTAGTTACCGGTGCTATCTTTAGTGAACACAAAAGCTTCAATCGTCCGGGAGGGCAGTTTACAAAAACGTGCGGCTCTTTCGACACGCAATCTACAAAATCTCTCGTTTACGTTACAAACTGTTTGTCTTTTCTCCACTTACTCGGTCATCGCACGTCGAATTTAGGCACAAAAAGCTCCATACCCCAGTCCCCAGGGTGTTGATTTTTTATGCGTGTTGCGCGCCGGACACAGAATTGACTGCCTTGTCGAGCGTGAATGGGGGCGAGAAGGTGGTGCGGGAGCGAGGGCTACTCCTCGAAACGGTAGACACCGTGAATGCCTTCGATGCGTTTCAGGCGTTCGATGAGGCGGCGGAGGTGCTCCAGGTCGCTCACGTTGAGCACCAGCGTCCCTTCAAAGATACCGTCATCCGAGTTGATGGTGATGGATCGGATGTTCGTCTTCAGGTTACGGGAGATTACGGTTGTAATGTCGCTTACGATGCCGACCCGGTCTTCTCCCATGATGCGGAGGGCGGAGACGAACTGGACGTCCTTTTGCCTGCTCCACTCGACGGGGACGATCCGGTCCGGGTGGTTGATGAGCAGGTTCGGGGCATTTCGGCAGTTGACGCGGTGAATCTTGATGCCGCCGCCACGGCTGACATAGCCGAACACATCGTCTCCCGGGATGGGATTGCAGCACGTGGCGTACTGGGTGACGATGTCGGTATGTAGCTCACCATCGATCATGAGGGCGGTTTTCCCGGTCGTCTGTGCGGTATCCAGGAAGCTCTCATACTGAAGCCTTAGCGTCGACTCCTCGGGAATTTGCTCGGACTTGTCGCCTGCGAGTGACTCTTCCGGCGCGCGGGCCGAGGCCCCGTTCTTCGCAAAGGCGACGAAATCGTCCGGGTCGTACAGTCCCGTGCCGATCTCAAAGAACATCTGCTGGGGGTTCGGGAACTTGAGCTTGCCGACGAGCCTGTTCAGATCCTGCTCGTCCAGTTCGAGGCGGGCTTTCTTGACCTTCTTCTCCCAGTGGTCACGCCCCAACTCGACTGCTCTCCGGCGCTTTTCATTGATCCAGTGACGTATCCGGCTGCGGGCTTTGTGCGTCACGACGAACTTCATCCAGTCCGGGTTCGGCGTCTGCTTTTTGGAAGTGATTATCTCGACCTGGTCGCCGCTTTTGAGCCTGGAGGACAGGGGCACCATCTTCCCGTTGACCTTCGCGCCGATACAGTGAAAACCCACTTGGGTATGCACGGAAAAGGCGAAGTCGACCGGTGTGGCGCCACTGGGGAGGTTCAGTAGGTCGCCCTTGGGAGTAAAGACGTAGATCTCCTCGTCGTAGAGGTTCAGGCGGAACTCTTTGACGAATTCAGTGGCCTGTTCCGGCTTGGGGTTCTCCAGTAAGTCGCGAACCCAGGAGAGCCAGGTGTCCAGCCTCTGATCGGCCTGTGAGACGCCCTCCTTGTATTTCCAGTGAGCGGCCACGCCGCGCTCGGCCACCTCGTGCATTTCCTGCGTTCGGATCTGAACTTCGACGCGCCTCCCCTCCGGGCCCAGCACGGTCGTGTGCAGGCTCTGGTAGCCGTTGGATTTGGGCACGGAGATGAAATCGCGGAAGCGTTCGGGGAGGGGTTTGTAGAGGTCCGTCACAATGGAATAGACGCGCCAGCAGTCCTCTTTTCCCTTCTTACCCGTGCTCGTGAGTACGATCCGGATGGCGAAGAGGTCATATATCTCATCCAGCGGCTTGTCCTGCTGCTTCATCTTCCGATAGACGGACTGGATGTTCTTCGGGCGTCCATAAATGTCGCACGCGAAACCCTCGTTCAGCAGTTTTTGCCGGAGCGGGCCGATGAAAGACTTGATGTAGGTTTCGCGCTCGGTCTTGGTCGCGCGGAGCGCCGTGACGATGTCGTAGTAGGACTCCGGATCGAGGATTTTGAGGCTTAGATCCTCCAGTTCGCTCTTGATCGCGAAGAGGCCGAACCGGTGCGCGAGGGGAGCAAACAGGTCGTGCGTCTCACTGGCTACCTTGAGTTGTTTCTGCTTCGGCAGGCTCTGTATGGTGCGCATGTTATGGAGCCGATCCGCGAACTTGACCAGGATGACGCGGATGTCGGAAGCCATAGAGAGCATGAGCTTGCGGACGTTCTCCGCCTGTCCCAGCTCTCGGCTGTCGAAGACGCCTCGGATCTTCGTGAGGCCGTCGATGATGACCGCCATGGGGGGTCCGAACTCCTCCCGCACGAGGTCCAGTGAGAGGTCGGTATCCTCTACGACGTCATGGAGAAGCGCAGCCGCCACGGTGAGATCGTCGAAGGCAATATCTCCTGCGACAATCTTGGCGACTTCGATGGGGTGGTTTATGAAGGGTTCGCCCGACGCGCGGTGGTCGTTGCGATGGGCCCAGCAGCCCAGCGTGAAGGCGCGCGTGATCATATCCTCGTCCACGACCGGGAGATTGGCCCGGCAAATAGCGAGCAACTCCTGCAACCGGGCCGCGTATTCAGGGTCCAGTTGCAAGTCGGTCGCGTGGAGGATGGGGGAAGCCTGGATCATGAAGTGGGCTGTGTGTGGGGGCGCATGTCTTTTAACTCATAGGGTTTCCGCAGTTCCGGAATCGGGAAAGGGGGGAACGAGAGAATGGGGGGGAGAAGGGGAAATTGAAAGAGGCACCGCCCTGGTGTGGACGGCGCCTCTCGATAGATCTGGGGACAGGCAGAATCAGGGCTGCTTTTCTTCGTCCTCAGCTTCCTGCTCGCCTTCATTTTGCTCCTCGGCCTTCTGTTCCTCGGCGACGTCCCCGGCCTCAGCGTTGGGTTCCGTGCGCTCGGGGACGGGCGTGACCACGCCTTCCGCCACCGGCTCTTCCGTCTTGGCGGTTTCCGCTATGTCCACCGACTTTGGTGTGGTCGGCGAAACGTCCGTCGTGGCGGGCTCCACCTCCGACGCCGGTACGGCAGCAGCCGGGGGAGTATTGGCTTCCGTCTGGGGCGAGGCAGCCGCCTGGGCGGTTGCCTTGGGTGCGGCGGCTCCCCTGCCACGGCCACCGCGGCGGGTGCGACGTCGACGGGCACCTGCGGCCCCTTCCGGCTTCACGTCGTTGTAGTCGACCAGCTCGATGATGGCCATCTCGGCGGCGTCGCCTGGGCGGCTGCCCAGCTTGACGATGCGAGTATAGCCGCCCGGACGGTCCGCGATCTTGTCCGCGATGTCCCCGAAGAGTTCCGTGACGGCGTACTTGTCCTGTAGGTGTCGGAAAACCTCGCGGCGGTTGTGGGTCGTGTCCTCTTTCGCCCGGTTGATGAGCGGCTCCACGTACACGCGCAACGCCTTGGCTTTGGCGGTTGTCGTCTTGATGCGCTTGTGCTTTATGAGCGCCGTGGACAGCGCGGAGAGCGTGGCCTTGCGGTGGCTGTGGCTGCGCGCAATTCTATGTCGTTTTACCTGGTGTCGCATGGGTTCAGATGGTGCTCGGCGTTTGCAACAGGGGTTCCGGCCGGGTATACCAGCAGGTCCCCGGCAGCCTTACACAGTTTTCAGGTTCTCTCCAGATACTTGTCTACGTCCATGCCGAAGTACAGCCCGCGCTCTTCGAGCACCTGCGCCAGTTCCTGGAGCGACTTGCGGCCAAAGTTGCGGAACTTTAGCATCTCCGACTCTTCGCGTCGGACGAGGTCGCCGATGTTCTTGATATTGGCCGCCTTGAGGCAGTTATGGGCGCGGACGGACAGGTCGAGCTCGTCCACGCTCTGGCTGAGCAACTCGCGGATGCGCTGGACTTCGGCGTCGACCTCCTTCTCCTCAACGGTCGGCTGCGGCTCGGTGTCCATCTGAATAAACAGATTGACGTGTTCGCGCAGGATCCCTGCCGCCTGGGTCATGGCATCCTCGGGCGTCACGGAGCCGTCGGTTGCAATCTGAAGCGTGAGGCGCTCGTAGTCGATCCGCTGGCCGACACGGGTCGGCTTGATCGTGTAATTGACGTTCTTGATCGGCGTGAAGATCGAGTCGATCGCAATTACACCGATCGGGTCGTCAGCCTGCTTGTTCTCATCGGAAGGCAAGTAGCCCCTGCCGCGGCCCATCCGAAGCTCTACGACCAAGTGCGCGCCATCGGCGAGCGTGGCAATGTGATGGTCCGGATTGAGCACTTCGTAGTCGTTGGTGACCTCGGCGATGTCGTGCGCCGTCCACTCGCCCGGACCGTTCAGCGTGATCTGGATATTGCTATCCAGCATGTCGTTCGATTTGAACCGGACACCCTTCAGGTTAAGGATAATGTCAGAGACATCCTCGGTAACACCCGGCACGGTAGAGAACTCATGCTGGACGCCATCGATTTTAATTGCCGTGATGGCGACGCCCTCAAGCGACGACAGCAGGACGCGACGAAGCGCATTGCCGATCGTGACGCCAAACCCGCGCTCGAGCGGCTGGATCACGAAGCGCCCTGTGGTATCGGTGTTCTCCTCTACCTGTACGCCGTCCGGCATCTGAATCCCGTAGTTGTTCATATCCATTGTCTATCAGTAGACTCGTTGGGCTTTTGTGGGGGCACATTTCCGGCCCGAGCAGCGTGCCTGCGCCTGGGGCACCGGCCGCACGCTTATTTCGAGTACAACTCGACGATGAGCGTCTCGCGGATATTTTCGGGGATATCCTCCCGGTTGGGCATGTCCAGGAACTTGCCGCGCAGATCCCGGCGATCTACCTCCAGCCACGGGAAGTTGCGGCGGTTGCGCGATATGGAATCCTGGATCACTTCCAGATTGCGGCTCTTTGGCCGAATGGCGACGATGTCGCCTGGCTTGAGTTGAAAGGAAGGAATGTTCACGATCTGGTCGTTGACCATGATGTGCCCATGCGTAACGATCTGGCGGGCCTGGCGGCGCGTGTGCGCGAAACCGAACCGGAACACAGTGTTGTCCAGGCGCGCTTCGAGGAACCTCAGCAGGTTTTCCCCCGTGACGCCCTTCTTCCGGGATGCCTTGTCGAACAGGTTGCGGAACTGACGCTCCAGGAGGCCATACGTATATTTGGCCTTCTGCTTCTCCTTGAGCTGCAACGAGTACTCGCTCTCTTTCCCGCGGCGCCCGCGGCCGTGCTGGCCGGGTCCGTAGGGCTTGCGTTCCAGCGCTTTGCTGGGGCCGAAGATCGGCTCCTTAAAGCGCCGTGCGATTTTCTGTTTCGGGCCTCTGTATCGGGCCATGTTTTTGTGTCTCCTCTCGTTTGTTCGGTTTAACAAACGTACAGGACGCCACGTATCGGGCGTCCGTAACCGGGCTTATTTCCGCGCACCAGCACCGCGCATTTTGGATTTGCGATTTTGGACTTTGGATTCGGGCGCCATGCCATATGAATCCGAAATCGGCAATCTAAAATCCAAAATGGTCAGACGCGGCGACGCTTCGGAGGCCGGCAGCCGTTGTGTGGAATCGGGGTGATGTCCCGAATGGTTGCTATTTCGAGACCGATGGCGGACAGGGCACGGATGGCGGACTCACGTCCGGAGCCAGGGCCTTTCACATAAACGTCCACGCGGCGCAGGCCGAGGTCGTAGGCTTCCTTAGCCGCGGAAGATGCCGCCACCTGAGCGGCATAGGGGGTATTCTTACGGCTGCCCCTGAAGCCCATTTTGCCCGAGCTGGCCCACGAGATCGTGTTGCCGTATTGGTCGGTTATGGTAACGATCACGTTGTTGAACGTAGCGCGGACGAACGCCTGGCCGTTCGACTCGACGATGACGTTCTTTTTGCGCGTGGCGCGGGCGCCACCTCTGGTCTGTGTCCTCTGTTGTCTTGCCATATTGGTCAACTATGGAAATGCGGAATCCGGAAGCGCACGGCGAGCCATTCGGCTCTGTAAGGACGCCTCCGGACACCGTATTCCGGAATCCGTACTCTATGTGGATTATTTGCGTGGTGCCTTCTTCTTCCCAGCGACGGTCTTCCGGCGCCCTTTGCGCGTGCGCGCATTCGTCTTGGTGCGCTGGCCTCGAACGGGGAGACCGCGCCGGTGGCGCAGCCCGCGGTAGCAGCCGATGTCCATCAGCCGCTTGATGTTCATCTGAACCTCGGTGCGAAGCTGACCCTCGACGAGGTAGTCGTCCTCGATCATGCGGCGGACACGGCGCGTCTCCTCCTCCGTCCAGTCACCCGGGTGCGAGTTGGGATCCAACCCGACGCGCTCCAGGATCTCGAGCGCACGGGAGCGGCCAATACCAAAGATAGAGGTCAGTGCAACCTCCGCTCGCTTCTGGTTCGGCACGTCAACTCCAGCAATACGTGGCATAGTTCAATTTTCGATTTTGGATTCGGGATTTTGGATTCGGGATTTTGGGTTGCCGAGCGCATTTCGCTGCTTACAATCCAAAATCAAAAATCTAAAATCCAGAATCGCATCATCCCTGACGCTGCTTGTGCTTGGGGTTCTTCTTGTTGATGATGTAGACGCGGCCTTTGCGGCGGACGATCTTGTCGTCGGCACTCCGCTTCTTTACGCTGGCTCGAACTTTCATGGTCAGAACGCTCGTTATCTAAATCCGGGGGTCTGTCTCGAAGGGTGAGGAGTCGGCCTTACCCGTGTTGGGGGCGGAGCCGGTCAATTACGCTTGTAACCGGAATTTGTTCATCGGGTCTATTTCTGTGCAGAGTCTTCACGGTCATGGGCAGCTTACTTATACCGGTACACGATGCGGCCCTTGCTCAGGTCGTAGGGCGACAATTCTATTTTGACGCGGTCACCAGGCAGGATCTTAATGAAGTTCATTCTCATCTTGCCCGAGAGAAGCCCGAGGATCTCGTGTCCGTTCTCGAGGCGTATGCGGAACTGCGCGTTCGGCAGGGCCTCGATGACCTCCCCGTCTTGCTCAATGGCCGACTGTTTCGCCATAGCCCACGTGCTCGTTGTAGGGTGCGTCTACGACCTCTTCTATGTACTCGAAGGTGCTCAGTATTTCCGGTTGGCCGCCGTGTACGACGACCATGTGTTCGTAATGCGCCGAAGGGAGGCCATCCGCCGTACGAATGGTCCAGCCGTCCGGGTCGGTCAGCACCTCGTGGGTGCCCCGGTTTATCATGGGCTCGATGCAGATGACGAGGCCGTCCTTCAGTTTTCGGCCCGAACCTCGGCGCCCATAGTTGGGTACCTGCGGATCTTCGTGCAACTTGCGTCCGATTCCGTGCCCTACGAGCTCTCGAACGACTCCATATCCGTGCGCTTCGCAGTAGCTCTGGACGGCGTAGCCGATATCCCCGACCCGATTGCCCGTTATGGCCTTGTCCACCCCCTTGTAGAGCGCGTCGTAGGTCACCTGGCAGAGTTTCCTGTTTTCGGGTGAGATCTCGCCGACGGCAAAGGTGTACGCGCTGTCGCCATAGTATCCGTCGAGCAAAACCCCGCAGTCGACCGACAGTAAGTCGCCTTCCTGGAGGACGTGTTTTCCGGGAATGCCGTGCACGACCTCAGCATTAACTGAAACGCATAGCGTCTTTGGATAGACGAGGCGGCCCACCTTGTAATTCTTGAAGGCAGGCGTGGCGTTGTGATCGAGGATGAAGTCTTCCGCAACCCGGTCCAATTCCGCCGTCGAGACGCCCGGCCTGATATGACGGGCAACCTCTGCTATCACACGCCCCACCAGGTGTGCGCTCTCCCGCATCCGTTCGATCTCACGGGCGCTCTTGAGACTAATCATGGGGCAAAATCGAATCTCTGACCGTGTTCCATACAGCCTTATACACGCCGTCCACGCATGCGGCCGCTCTTCATAAAGCCGTCGTAGTGGCGCATAAGCAAGTGGCTTTCGATCTGCTGGAGCGTGTCCAGCGTTACGCCGACGAGAATCAGAAGACTCGTACCACCGAAGAACCGCGCAAACTGGTCGGTCACACCGCCTATTCTGGCGAACACCGGGAGGATAGCGATGAAACCGAGGAAGATGGCGCCCGGCAGCGTGATCCGCGTCAGGATATTATCGATGAACTCACTTGTTTGCTTGCCGGGGCGAATTCCCGGGATGAAGCCGCCCTGCCGCTTCATGGAATCCGCCATATCCTTCGGGTTCACGGCGATGGCGGTGTAGAAGTAGGTAAAGAACACGCATATGAAGAAGAACAGAACCGAATAGCCCCACCCGGTCGGGTTAAACCAGGTGCCGAAGTTCTGCATCGTCCCGCTGTTCGGAAAGAATGATACGATGATGCCCGGAATGAACATGATCGACTGGGCAAAGATGATGGGCATCACACCCGCCGCGTTCACACGGAGCGGAAGGTACTGCGTCGTGCCGCCGTACACCTTCCGACCTACTACACGCTTCGCATACTGGACCGGAATCCGCCGGGTGCCCTGCGTAAGCAACACGACGAAGGCCGTGATGAGCACGAACATGGCGATTTCCACCAGGAAGATGATGGAGTTGGAAGCCAGTTCATATTCATTTATGAGCGCGTTCGGGAAACCGGCTACGATACCGATCATGATGATGAGCGAGATGCCGTTGCCGATGCCGCTTTCCGTAATGCGTTCGCCGAGCCACATCACGAACATCGTCCCAGAGGTCAAGACGATGACCGTGCTTATCATGAAGCCGACATGGTTGATCACGATGGCCTGAGCGGTAGCGCCGTATTCCAGGTTAATGGCAAAGCCGATCGACTGGGCCGCAGTGATGGCGACGGTGAGGTAGCGTGTGAGCTGCGTGATTTTGCGCTGTCCCTCCTCCCCTTCGCGCTGCATCTTCTGGAAATACGGCACCACGGCGCCCATCAACTGCAGGATGATGGAGGCCGTGATGTAGGGCATGATGCCGAGCGCGAAGACGCCTGCCTGGCTGAAAGCACCGCCGACAAAGAGGTCGAGGAAGCCGAAGATGTCATTCGACGTCGAGGCCGCATTGACCTGCGCCAGCACGCTGGCATCTACACCGGGGAGTGTGACGTACGCCCCGAGCCGATAGACGACGAGAATGCCGAGCGTGTAGAGTATCCGCTTCCGAAGCTCCTCGATCTTCCAGATGTTGCGGAAACTCTCTACGAGACCAGCCATAACTCACCTGATATTTACGCCCGCAGGGGGCGAGTCCCTTTACTCAATGATGCTGGCGCTGCCACCTGCCGCTTCGAGCTTCCGGCGGGCAGACCCACTAAAGGCGTGCGCGCTCACATTGAGCGCGGTACTAACCTCACCCGAACCGAGCACCTTAACCGGCTGCTTCTTCCCGATGAGCCCGGCACCGGCGAGTACTTCCGGTGTGATCGGCCGAGCAGCATCGATCCGCCCCTGCTCGATCAACTGTGTCAGGCTGGAGAGATTGACGGCGCGGTACTCTGTACGGAATGGGTTCTTGAAGCCGAACTTGGGGATACGGCGCTGGAGCGGCATCTGGCCGCCTTCGAAGTGTGCGGGGATCGACCCGCCTGAAACGCTGAGCTGGCCTTTCGTGCCGCGGCCTGCCGTATGGCCGCCGAGGCCGGAACCGACACCGCGGCCGACCCGCTTGCGGCTTTGCGTTGAGCCCTTTGCAGGCTTGAGATTGCTTAAGTCCATTTCTTCTCCTGGCTAGATCGCCCGCTGCATGGCTCCGAAATGCGCGCAACGGACTCGCTCTTTCTTTCCGAGAGGCAACCGGCGGCGCCTGTTTACGGGTTTACTTCTTCCGCCTTTACGAGGTGGTGCACGTGCGTCAGCATGCCGCGGATCTCGGGCGTATCGTCGCGGACGACCGTACGGTTGATGCGGCCCAGGCCCAGTGCCTTGATGGTCCGCTTGTGCGTATCCGGCTGCCGAATGAGGCTGCGCGTCTGGGTTATTCTAAGCTTGGGCATGACTCTGAAGTGTTTACGTGTTCAAGTGTTCGAGTATTCGGCTTTCCCCTGCATTTCGGCGACTGAGCATTCTATCTGCTTGCTGCTCTTACTTGAGCACATGAACACTCCAACACGTGAACACTTAACTATCCCTCGAACACCTTGCTGAGCGGAATACTCCGGCGCTTGGCTACTTCAATCGGGTCTTCCAGCGCAGCCAGCGCAGCCATGGTAGCCGCCACCTGATTGTGCGGATTACTGGATCCGAGGGACTTTGATAGAATGTCGTGAATGCCGGCACACTCCAGTACCGCACGCACACCGCCGCCTGCGATGACGCCCGTACCTGGGGAGGCAGGCTTCAGCAGCACTTTTCCGGCGTCCTGGCGACCATATACTGTGTGCGGGATCGTGCCGCCCTTGCGCGGAACACGAATGAGGCTCTTCTTTGCGTCCTCTGTTCCCTTGGCGATGGCATCAGCCACTTCGTTCGCCTTACCCAGGCCGGTGCCGACCATGCCGTTGCCATCTCCTACGACGACGACCGCCGTGAAGGAGAAACGACGGCCGCCCTTAACGACCTTGGAGACGCGCTGCACTGAAACGAGCCGCTCGATCCACTCGCGCTGATCGTCTCCTGCGCGCTCGCGGTTCCGCGAATTGCGTTGTTCTCTTGCCATGTGATCTAAGTCTCTTGTGTAGCTCTCTTTCGTGCGCGCACCTAAAATACCAGGCCGCCTTCGCGCGCGCCCTCGGCGAGCGCCTGTACGCGGCCATGATATTTGTAGCCGTTTCGGTCGAATATCACCGATTCAACACCAGTCGCCTTCGCCTTCTCGGCGAGCTTACGGCCTACCTCCCGGCTCACGTCGACGGGCTTTCCCTTCGCGACACCGTCCTCCAGACTGGAGGCCGATGCGACCGTGTGGCCCTTGGCGTCGTCTACGAGCTGGGCGTAGATGTTGGTATTGGAACGGTAGACAGTCAGGCGGGGCCGCTTTGACGTACCGCTGATCTTGCTCCGAATCCGCTGCTTGACTCGGGTCCGGCGTTGCTGTTGGTTCTTGCGTGCCATCTTCTCTTATCTGCAACCGGAAGATTTCCGACCCTCCGGCACCTGCTATGTTAGATTGGCGATTTTGGATGATATGGACCCATTCTGAATCCAAATTCCAAAGTGTGTTATCTGGCGGCGGTTTTGCCTGCTTTCCGGCGAACGAACTCGTCGACGTAGCGGACGCCTTTGCCCTTGTATGGCTCGGGCGGGCGAAGGCCGCGAATCTTGGCGGCGACCTGTCCGACCATCTGCTTGTCGATCCCTTCGACTACGATGACGGCATTCTTGCCGCGCTTGGTATCTACGTCCACCTTGATCCCGGTGGGGGGCAGGAAGTAAATGGGGTGTGAGAAGCCGAGCGCCAGTTCCAGGATACCGTTGTTGACGGCAGCGCGGTAGCCGACGCCGATCACTTCGAGTTCCTTCTTGTAGCCGTCCCTCACACCCGTCACCATGTTGGCGAGGAGCGAGCGGTAAAGGCCGTGCAAGGCTCGGTGGCGCTTCTGCTCCGTCGGCCGCGTGACATCGATATGACCATCCTCGACCGCGACGCCGATCTCGGGGTCAATCTGGACCGTAAGCTCGCCCTTGGGGCCCTTTACGGTCACCAAGTTGTTCGGAGCCACCGTGACGGCCACCTCGTTGCCAGTCTCAATCGGCAGCTTGCCAATACGGGACATGGTCTCTTCTCTTTTCTAAAGTGTTAAACAGTTCGTGCGAGCAGCGCCTTAGTAGACGTAGGCCAGCACTTCGCCGCCTATGTTGACCTTCTGGGCCTCCTTGTTCGTCATCACGCCCCTCGACGTGGACAGGATGGCGATGCCAAGGCCGTTGCGCACCCTGGGAAGCTCCTTCGCCCCCACGTAGGTTCTGATACCTGGGGTGGAGATTCGCTTAAGCTCTCGTATGGCAGGCGCACCGCCTTCTCCGTATTTCAGGTAGACACGAATGAGGCCTTGCTTGCCGTCGTCGATGTTGAGATAATTCCGGACGTAACCCTTCTCCATGAGGATCTGGGTCATGGCGCGCTTCAGCTTGGAAGCAGGCACGTCCACGTGCCGGTGCCGCGCGTGAATGGCGTTGCGAATGCGGGTGAGATAGTCGCCCACCGGGTCGATAATTGCGCTCATTTCTTTTTTTGTCTCAGCCAGTTCGCGGAGCCCCTTTATTAATCCAGAGGTCTGCGCTTAGCTAAGTTGGAAAGTGTTCAAGTGTTCGTGTGTTATTGTATTCAAGTAAAAACTAAAGGATGTTTCGCTACCCTTAATACGCGAACACCTGAATACCCGAACACTCGCTGGTTACCAGCTCGACTTGCGAACGCCAGGGATCTTGCCCTGGTGCGCCATCTCTCGAAAGATGATGCGGGAGACGCCGAAATCGCGCAGAAAGCCGCGCGCGCGGCCGGTCAGCGGGCAGCGATTCTTCAGCCGCACGGCGCTCGAATTGCGCGGGAGCTTCTGAAGGGCTTCCCAATCCCCGGCTTCTTTCAGGCGACGGCGCTTATCTGCGTGCAGCGCAACCAGGCGCCGACGCTTCTTCTCGCGAGCCATCCAGCTTTTCTTTGCCATGTTATCTATTCTATTATGGTCTGTTTATGCGGCTTCCGTAGCGGCGAGGGAATGCTCCTCTTTATCCTCCTCGCGCCGGACGAAAGGCATTCCGAGTTCTTGAAGGAGCGCGTGCGCCTCTTCATCGGTTTTCGCGGTGGTCACGAACGTGACGTCCATGCCGCTGATCCGGTCGACTTTATCGACGTTGATCTCCGGGAAGATGATCTGTTCCTTGACCCCGAGCGTGTAGTTGCCGCGGCCGTCGAAGCTCTTGTCTGGGATCCCCCGGAAGTCACGCACTCGCGGAAGCGCGAGCGTGACGAGACGGTCGACGAAGTCGTACATCTGGTCGCCCCTCAGGGTAACGGACACGCCGATGGGCATGCCTTCCCGCACTTTGAAGTTGGAGACGCTCTTCTTGGCGTTACGGGTTATCGGCTGCTGGCCCGTGATCCTCCGGAGTTCCTCTACAGCGTCGTCCAACACCTTCTTATTCTGGGTGGCCTCGCCGACGCCCTTATTGACGGATATCTTCACGAGGCGGGGCACCTGCATGATGTTGTCGTAGCCGAACCGCTTCATGAGCGCGGGCACTACATCGTTTCGGTAGCGCTCCTTCAGCCTGGGTACGTAAGCCATCTTCGGACTCTTTTGCTCTATCTCGCCCCGCCGTTCAGACTCCTGCATTTCTTTCAGTCTGCCTGCAGCGCGGGGAAACGGGTTATAATGAGTGCAGGAACGGGTGTTCCAGCTTCGTCACATCTGCACGAGTCTAACGGTCGAGTTCCTCGCCGGTGGTCTTGGCAAAGCGGATCCAGCGCGAGCGCCCTGTGCCTGTGTCCTCCAGGCGCTTGCGACCGATCCTTGTCGGGTTGCCCTGAGCGTCGAGTGGCATCACATTGGAAGCATGTATGGGCATCTCGCGCTGGATACGGCCGCCGTGGGGATACAACTGGTTCGGCTTGGTATGGCGGACGCGCATGTTCACGCCTTCTATGATGACCCGGCGGCTTTCCGGAAAGACGCGGAGCACCTTGCCTTCGAGACCCTTCGCGTTGCCCGCAATCACGCGCACGCGATCGCCTCGCTTGATGTGCAGCTTGTTGTTCTTCTCTGCCTGTGCCATTGTTCGATTCTGGATTTTGGATTGTCGATTTCGGATTCAGGCTGCCACGGTCGACAACCCACTATCCGAGATCTAGAGTCCAAAATTTATAAGACCTCCGGGGCCAGTGAGACGATGCGCATGAACTGCTTTTCGCGGAGCTCGCGGGCGACGGGACCGAAGATGCGCGTCCCGCGCGGCTCGTCCTGCGCGTTGAGCAGCACGGCTGCGTTCTCATCAAAGCGGATGTATGAGCCGTCCTTTCGGCGGTATTCCTTCTTCGTGCGGACGATTACGGCTGGAGACACGTCGCCTTTCTTGACCGCACCACCGGGGATGGCCGATTTTACAGTAACCACTACCTTATCCCCGACCGCAGCGTAGCGCCTCCTGCTGCCGCCCATGACACGGATCACGAGCACCTCCTTCGCACCGCTATTGTCGGCTACGTTTAATCTGGACTCCTGCTGAACCATTGGTCTGTTGCCCGTTGTCAGTTGTTAGTTGTCGATTGTCCGGTGTCGGTCGTCAGGCGCGCTACCTGGATCAGTTTGGCTTGAGCGCTATCCACTGACAACAGACCACTGACAACGTACTATTTGGCGCGCTCGACGATTTCGACGAGACGCCATCGCTTGTTTTTGCTGAGCGGTCGCGTCTCCATGATGCGCACGGTATCTCCCACGTGGGCGTCGTCGTTTTCATCGTGGGCCATCAACTTCGTCGTCTTCTTGATGAACTTGCCGTAGATGGGGTGCTTCACCTGGCGCTTGACGGCGACAGAGATGCTCTTGTTCATCTTGTCGCTAACGACGAGGCCGACGCGCTCTTTGCGGACCGATCTTGCTTCCTGTTGTTGTTCCATTTCTCGTTCTGGCTTGGTGAGCCCTGTGCGGTTTCCTCACCAACTACCGTTTTGAAGGCCAGGCCTTCGGTTCATTGTGTTATGCGTTCCTTCTCGCCGAGCAGCGTCTTGAGCCGTGCGATCAGCCGCCGCTTGTTACGGAGCTGGCTCGGGTCCACGAGCGTGGACACGGCGTGCTGGAAGCGAAACTGCTGGAGCTGATTCTCTTCTTCCTGAATGCGCCGACGGATCTCGTCTGCCGTGAGTTCTCTGATCTCTTCCGTTCTCATATCTCGTATGGAGGTTCTGCCGTTCGAGCAGGTCCGTGGGGTCAGATGCGTACGTTTGTTTCCACCTCGACGTAGTCCGGACGGACGACGAACTTCGTCTTCAGGGGAAGCTTGGCCTGTGCAAGCGCCATGGCTTCCCGCGCGAGCTCCTGCGGGACGCCACCGCCTATCTCGAAGAGAACGCGTCCGGGATGGATCACGGCTACCCAGAACTCCGGCGCACCCTTACCGCCACCCATACGGGTTTCAGCAGCCTTACGGGTGACCGGCTTGTCCGGGAAGATGCGGATCCAGACCTTGCCGATACGTTTCATGCGGCGGGTCATAGCGATACGAGCAGCTTCGATCTGGCGGCTCGTGATACGGCCCGGCTCGAGTGCCTTGATTCCAAAGTCGCCGAACGCGATGGTGGTGCCACGCGTCGCTTCTCCCTTTATCCGGCCTTTGTGCACCCGGCGATACTTGGTGCGCTTGGGCATCAACATGGTAGTACCTCTCTATCGTCGATTCACGGTAGCCGGCAGGCGGATTGCATATCCCGGACGGCCGGCAAGCTCTTCTGTTATCCCTCGCTACGGCGGCCCCCGCCCTGTCCGCCCCTGCGACGGCCTTCACCTCTTCCGCCACCCTCACCGGGGCGACGGCGCTCGCGGCGGCGACGTTCGGGCGTCATCTGCTGCTGCTGCATCTGCTGGCGCTGGGCCTGCACGTTCGGGCTGAGATCGGGCTTGCCGATGATCTCTCCCCGGAAGATCCACACCTTGACGCCGGTCGTGCCGTAGATGGTGAACGCCGTGGCCTCGGCGTAGTCGATGTCGGCGCGGACGGTATGGAGCGGCACACGGCCCTCCAGATACTGCTCGGTGCGGCTCATCTCTGCGCCGCCGAGGCGGCCCGCCACTTTGATTCGGATGCCCTCAGCGCCCATGCGCATGGCGGCCGTGAGGGCCTGCTTCATGGCGCGGCGGAAGGCTACGCGGCCCTCGAGCTGTTGCGCAACATTCTGCGCGACGAGGCTGGCGTCCAGTTCGGGGCGCTTGATCTCGTTGATGTTGATCTGGATGTCCTTGTTGGTGAGCTTCTTCAGCTCTTCCCGCAGCTTTTCAACCTCCTGGCCACCGCGCCCGATCACCACGCCCGGACGGCTCGTGTGCAGCGTGAGGATGACGCGCTTTGGTGTGCGCTCGATCACCACGCGGCTAAGCCCCGCCCGCTTCAGGCGCGCGGCGAGGTACTTCCGGATCTCCTCATCCTCGATCAGCTTCTCGGGCAGATCCTTGTCGGCATACCAGTTGGAGTCCCATCCGCGGATGATGCCGAGGCGAAACCCGATCGGGTGCGTTTTCTGACCCACAGTCGTACCTGTCTAATGCTCGTTACGAATTATGCTTTCTGCTCGTCCATCGTAGAGACCACCACGGTTATGTGACTGGTCCGCTTGAGGATGCGGTGGGCGCGCCCACGTGAAACCGGCTGGAACCGCTTAAACATGGGACCTTCGTCCACGCGAATGTCAGTGACAATCAACTCCGCCTCGTCGAAACGCTCGTCCTTGAACTTGTCCCGGAGGTTGTGCACCGCCGAGGTCAGCGCGATCTCCACAGGGCGGGTGGCCTTGTGGGGCATGAACTGGAGGATGCCCAACGCATCGGCCACACGCTTTCCACGGATCAGGTTGACGACCGTCCGCACCTTGCGCGGCGAACTCCGAATATGCTTGCGTACCGCTCTTGCTTCCATGATCCGATTTGGGATTTTAGCTTTTGGACTCTGGATTTGAAATGCGCTTCGCCTTTCCTGAATCCAGAATCCGCGAATCTAAAATTGATTTACCGTTTGCCTCTCTTGTCCACCTTTTGTCCGGAGTGGCCGCGGAACGTCCGGGTCGGTGAGAACTCGCCCAGCTTATGGCCCACCATATTTTCCGTTACGTAGACGGGAATGAACTGCTTGCCGTTGTGGACGGCAAAGGTGTGGCCGACGAACTCGGGCGTGATCAGGGAAGCCCGCTGCCAGGTCTTAATCACCTTCTTGCGCCCGCTCTGGTTCATCTCGTCTACTTTTTCCTGTAGCTGGTAGTAGACGTAGGGGCCTTTCTTGAGGGAACGTGGCATTCTTCGATTTTGGATTTTCGATTTTGGATTCTGGATTCTGGATTCATTACTGACGGATCCAGTCTCCTCCGTCGTCTCTAAGCCTATTTCTTACCCCTGCGACGTACGATGTACTTATTCGAAGGGTTGTTCTTCTTCCGGGTCTTGAAGCCCTTGGCCGGCTGGCCCCACGGCGAGCGTGGGTGGCCGCCGGACGCCTTGCCCTCTCCACCGCCCATCGGGTGGTCGATCGGGTTCATGGCTACACCGCGCGTCTTCGGACGGACGCCGCGCCAGCGGTTTCGGCCTGCCTTGCCCTGCTCGACGTTCATGTGATCCGGGTTGCTGGTCGTGCCGATGGTCGCCATGCAGTTGACCGGCACGAGGCGCGTCTCACCCGACGGCAGGCGCAGGGTGGCGTGCTTGCCTTCGCGCGCCATAAGCTGCGCGTAGGTTCCGGCCGAACGCGCCAACTGGGCGCCGCGGCCCGGCATCATTTCGATCGCGTGGACGAACGTGCCGAGCGGAATGTTGGCGAGCGGCAGGCAGTTTCCTGCTTCCGGCGGAGCGTCCGCGCCGCTGACGACCGTCATGCCGACGTGCACCTCGTTGGGTGCGATAATGTAGCGCTTGTCACCATCCGCATACGCGAGAAGCGCGATGCGGGCCGACCGGTTCGGGTCGTATTCGATGGCCGCAACTTTCGCCGGGACTCCCGGCTTGTTACGCTTGAAGTCGATGATCCGGTACTGCCGCTTGTGCCCGCCGCCCTGGTGGCGCGTGGTGATGCGACCGTTGTTATTGCGTCCGCCCTTGTTCTTGAGCGGCGCGAGCAGGCTGCGCTCCGGCTCGGTCTTGGTAATCGTATCGAACGCCGACACCGAGCGAGCCCGCGTACCGGGCGTCATCGGCCTGAATTTCCTGATTGCCATGTATCTGTTCTCTGTCCGCGCATACCTGCGACCACGACGGGTGCTTTGCGCACGGAGATTATCGGCTTTCGCTCTTAAACAGTCTCAAAGAAGTCGATTTGCTCGCTGCCGGGCGCGAGGGTTACGATTGCTTTCTTGAACCAGGCCGTCCGGCCTTCCACAACTCCCTTCCGGCTGAACTGGCGCCGGCGCTTGCCGCGCACGACCATCGTTCGAACTTCCTTCACCTTGATGGCCGGATACAGCGCTTCGACCGCCTTGCGGACGTCGATCTTGTTGGCCTCCATGTCGACCACAAATGCGTAGTGGCCGTCCGCCATCTGCCTGCTCATCTTCTCGGTGACGAGCGGCTTTATCAAAACCTTATGTGCGTCTTTCATAACTCGGCGTATGTTTTAGGCCTCGTCCGCAGCGGGACGGAGGCTCAGGCGGCGGCCGCCTCTGCTTCGCTACTGCCCAGTACGTGCGCGAGTACCGGGAGGGCATTCTCCGTGATTACGACGACCTGTGCATTGAGCAGGTCGAAGGTGGATGCGCTCGCTGCATCTCGCACTTCGAGCTTCGGGATGTTCCGGCTCGACTTGTAGACCGTCGGTTGCACAGCGTCCGTCAGGATCAGCACCTTGCGTCCCGCCAAATCGAGCGCCTGAAGCAACCCTGCCATTTGCTTCGTGCTGGGCGCGTTCATTTCGAGGCCCTCCAGGACTCGAATGGCGCCATCGGCCTGAGCCTTGTAAGCCAGTGCCGAGCGCCGGGCCAGTCGCTTGGTCTTACGGTTGACGTTTACGGTGTAAGCGTGCGGGCGTGGACCGAAGATAGTGCCACCCGACCGGCGGATCGGGGACTTCGCACTTCCCGCGCGGGCGTGGCCGGTGCCTTTCTGGCGATAGAGCTTGCGCGTACTGCCAGCGACCTCCGCGCGATCCTTCGTTTTATGCGTACCCTGCCGCGCATTGGCCTGGGTAGAACGCACGTCCAGCCATATGGCGTGGTCGTTTGGCGCTATCCCGAAGATGGAGGCGTCGAGCGTGACTGTGCGCCCGCTCTCACTCCCATCCTGTCGGTAGACCTTGACTTCCATGATCTATTTCTTTCCTAAGATTCTCTTCGTGAACGCGGTTCGCCCCCGCTAAAGACTACCTCTTGTGGAGCTCAAGGAAGCTGCCCTTGGGGCCGGGAACGGCTCCTTTCACCAGGATCAGATTGTGCTCCGGCAGGATCTGAACCACTTGCAGGTTCTTGACCTTGACGCGGTCGCTGCCCGTACGCCCATGCATCCGGGTGCCCTTGAAAACACGTGAGGGATAGGACGACTGGCCGATGGATCCTGGATGGCGCGCGCGGTTGTGCTGACCGTGCGTGCGCATGCCGACGCCTCCGAACCCGTGACGCTTCACGACGCCTTGAAACCCCTTGCCTTTCGACGTGCCGACGACGTTGATTCGCTCCCCTTCCGTAAAGACATCTCCCAATGCGACCTCCTGGCCGAGTTCGACGTCGATGCCGAACCCGCGGAATTCTGTGAGCTTCCGCTTGGGGGTCGTCTTGGCTTTCGCGAAGTGACCCTGGAGGGCTTTGGACGTGCGCCGCTCCTTCTTGTCGCCGAATCCGAGCTGTACGGCTTCGTAGCCGTCGGTTTCTTCCGTGCGGATCTGCGTCACCACGTTCGGGCTCGCCTCTATAACCGTGCAGACGACCTGGTTGCCTGCCGGGTTAAATACGCTCGTCATGCCGAGCTTCTTTCCGATAATGCCGCTCATTGTAATCCTTTCAGGGGCTGCTGCGCAGCCGGATTAAGTTAAGCGGGATGATTGATCCTCAGTTATCGGCCGCTGGAATGTATCCGAGACGACCTACGACTGATCATCAACTACCCTCAAACTTTGATCTCGACGTCCACACCGCTCGGGAGCTCGAGCTTCATCAACGCATCCACTGTCTTGCTGCTGGTCGACAGAATGTCGATCAGGCGCTTGTGGGCGCGCGTCTCGAACTGCTCGCGGCTTTTCTTGTCCACGTGCGGGCTCCGCAACACGGTGTAGATCGACTTCTTCGTGGGAAGCGGAATGGGTCCGCTAACCACGGCGCCGGTCGACTTCACCGTACGGATGATCTTCTCCGCACTTTTGTCGATCAAGCTGTGGTCGTACGACTTCAGCTTGATACGAATTTTCTGGCTTGCCATGTTTATCTCAGGTTACGAGTTGCGGGTTACGAGCTACGAGTTCTGGTATGCCAATCTGTAACTCGCCACCCGCAACTCGTCAACTACTCAGTCCAATATTTTGGAAACGACGCCCGCGCCGACGGTGCGCCCGCCCTCCCGGATGGCGAAGCGCAGCCCCTGCTCCATCGCCACCGGCTGGATGAGCTGCACCTTGAAGCTCGTGTTGTCCCCCGGCATCACCATCTCGACCCCTTCCGGCAGCTCGATGTCTCCCGTCACGTCCGTCGTCCGAAAGTAAAACTGCGGCCGGTAGCCCTTGAAAAATGGCGTGTGA
>DASSAV010000350.1:0-10660 GCA_035699265.1 Rhodothermales bacterium | reverse complement strand
CGCCGGGGGCCGGGGCCGTTTCCGCCTGGGGAATTACGCCGGCCACAGCAACAGTACGGAAAGACTGAAGGCCATTCAACTCCTCCCTCCAGGGAGGTGGCCCGTCAGGGTCGGAGGGTGTCGTACAACCTGTGCAAAGCCGTACACCCCCAGTCGCTGATGCGACAGCCCCCTCCAGAGGGCGGTTGGCCCCGGTTGCCGCCGATGCCGTCGGGCAGCTACTCACGTTAGCCAGACCGAGCGTGAGCAGCATCAGAACGTATGCCGAACGAAGAAAATGTCGGAGTGTGGCTCTGTTTACGTGCATTCCGTTCTGGCCACCGGCAAATCGACCGCCGCCCTCATCGGGGCAGAGCGGAGGCTGCGGGGTGGTCGGCCGGGTAGGTCACCTGAACGGCCGGGGTTATGTGGTCCGCTCTCGTCGCCATTCGTTTCTGTTCGACGGTCTGCAAGATGAACCGGGCGGAGGCTTCACTCTTCTGCAGGAACGGATTCGGTGCGAAGCCGAGCACCAGCATCAGGATTGCGAGGGGGACCAGGACGGCCACCTCCCGGAAATTCAAGTCGCGCATGGTGGCGTTCGCCTCTCCGTGCATCGGGCCGAAGAAGAGCCGGTACACGAGCCAGAGGAGGTACACCGCTGCCAGGATCACGCCCACCGTGGCGAGGGCGATCAGCACGGGGTAGCCCACGGACGCGCTCTTGAACGAGCCGAGCAGGATCATGAACTCGCCCACGAACCCGTTGAGGCCGGGGAGGCCGGCCGAGGCCAGCACGGAGAACACCATGAAGAACGCGAGCACGGGCATCACGCGCGCGATGCCGCCGAAGTCGGCCATCAAGCGGGTATGGCGGCGTTCATACAACATGCCGATGATCAAGAAGAGCGCCCCGGTGGAGAGGCCGTGGTTGATCATCTGGATGATGGACCCTTGCAGCGCCTCCGGGGTGAAGGCAAAGATGCCGAGCACGACGAAACCGAGGTGGCTGACCGACGAGTAGGCGACCAGCTTCTTGGCATCGACCTGCACGCGCGCGACGAGCGCGCCATAGAGGATGCCGATGACGGCCAGGATGGCGAACAGGATGGCAAACTCGTGGGAGGCGTCCGGAAAAACCGGCAGGCAGAAGCGCACCAGCCCGTACGTGCCCAATTTCAGCAGCAGTGCGGCCAGCACCACCGAGCCGCCCGTCGGGGCCTGCACGTGCGCGTCGGGCAGCCAGGTATGGAAGGGGAACAGCGGCACCTTGATGGAAAATGCCAGCGCGAAAAACAGGAAGAGCCAGATCTGCGTGCCGACCGGCAGGTTGACCGCGATGATCTTGTACCAGTCGGTCGTAAACACGCCCCCATTGATCGCATTTCCCGCGGCGTAGCCCAGGTAGATGATGGCGACGAGCATCAGGAGTGAGCCGACGAGCGTGTAGATCACGAACTTGATCGCCGCGTAGACGCGATTCTCACCGCCCCAAATCCCGATGATGAAGTACATCGGAATCAGGGTCAGCTCGAAGAAGATGTAGAACAGGAACAGGTCGAACGATGCGAACACACCGGTCACGCCGGTCTGGAGGATGAGGAGCAGCACGTAGTAGCCGCGCTCCTGGCTGTGGATGTAGGTCCAGGAAGAAAGCACGACAATGGGCCCCAGAAGCGTCGTGAGCAGAATGAGCAAGAGGTTGAGCCCGTCGATGCCCACGAAGTACTTCACATCCAGGCCGGGGAACCACTGCAGGACCTCGGCAAGCTGCGGTTTGCTCGGGTCGTAGGCGGCATCGAACCTGGCATACAGGAACAGCGAGATGACGAAGGTCGCCGTCGTCACGAGCAGCGCCGTCCACTTCACCCCACGCACCGAAGGGACGATCAACGCCGCCAGCGCGCCGATGAGAGGGAGGAAGATGACCAGGGAGGTTAGGGGCATGGCTTTGTCAGTTGTCCGTGGTCAGTCGTTGGTTGTCAGTAGTTCGTGGATCGATGCTAACCGTAATCGTGTTGGCGGGTTGAGAGTCGTCGGGTTGCGAGTTAATGACTTGAAAGCTGGCGGAATTACTGTATCGAGAGAAACAACTAACAACGGACTACCGACCACAGACAAATCTCAAACAAACAACATCAGCGCTACGACCAGCACGACGCCCAGTACGACCGCCATGGCGTAGTTCTGCACGATGCCGGTCTGGACGACCCGCAAGCCTCTGGCGGCGCCGTAGGCCAGTTTTGCAAGGCCGTTCACGGCGCCGTCTACGACGCGCTGATCGAACGGCGCCAGGCCCTCGCGGGAGCCCTCGACGACGGGGGCGACGACGCCCTTCTGGTACGCCTCGTCCCAGTAGTATTTGCGCTCCCACCAGCGGTAAAGCGCGCCGAAACGCCGCCGCACCGTCGCGTCGTAGTCCACCCCGTAACGGCGCCAGCGGTACCACGCGAAGAAGACGCCGACGATGGCGACCAGTGCCCCGACGATGATGAGGAGGATCTCGATCAACTCGTACTGTTCCGGGAATGGCCCCACTACTGCCTGTGCCACAGGCCCGGCCTCACCCGCCGAACCGACCAGCCAGTGGTGAATCCAGCTCGGCCAGTTGAACAGGTGCGGAAGTCCGAGGAAGCCGCCGACGACCGACAGGAGGCCGAGCACGATCAGGGGCAGCGTCATCGTCCAGGGCGATTCGTGGGGGTGCACCTTCTCTGCTTCCGGCCAGCGTGACTTGCCCAGAAAAGTCAGCACGTAGCAGCGCGTCATATAGATGGCCGTGATGAGCGCCGTAATCAGGCCGACGATCCACACGAACCAGGCGTAGCCGTGCCCGTCGTACCCGTAGGCGAACGCCTGCGACAGGATTTCGTCCTTCGAGAAGAACCCGGCGAGCGGCGGGATGCCCGCAATGGCGAGCGTAGCGATGAGGAACGTGACGTTCGTGATGGGCATGAAGCGATAAAGGCCGCCCATGGTTCGCATGTCCTGCGCGTCGAAGGGTCCGTCGTAGGGGAGGGGATTATGGCGGAGCGGATGCTGTGTGGCTTCGCTGTCGAGTGGTGTCTCGGGCACGTGGCGGCTCGGGATGACGCCGTGGTGTTCGAGGTCGTGCTCCACGTGGTGCATGCCGTGGATGACGCTGCCCGAGCCGAGGAAGAGGCACGCTTTGAAGAAGGCATGCGTCATGACGTGGAAGATCGCCACGAAGAAAGCCCCCACGCCGGCCGACATGAACATGTATCCGAGCTGTGAGATCGTCGAGTACGCCAGCACCTTCTTGATGTCGTTCTGCGTGATGGCGATGGTGGCCGCCATGATGCACGTGAGCGAGCCCACGATGGCGATGACGATCATGATGGCAGGTGCATTGAGCACGAGCGGGGAGAGGCGGGCCAGGAGGTACAGCCCCGACGTGACCATGGTGGCCGCGTGGATGAGCGCCGAAACGGGCGTGGGGCCGGCCATGGCATCGGGCAGCCACACGAACAACGGGATCTGGGCGCTCTTGCCGGTGGCCCCGATGAACAGCAGCAGTACGACCCAGTTGAGGGTGCCCTGCGGAAGGCCGGGGCCGTCCCGCAGAATCGTACCGAAGTCGAGCGCGCCCAGGTAGTGAAACAGGACGAACATCGCCATGAGGAAGGCGAAGTCGCCGACGCGGTTGACGATGAAAGCCTTATTCGCGGCCTCCATGTTGGAGGACTCTTCGTACCAGAAGCCGATGAGGAGGTAGGAGCAGAGGCCCACGCCTTCCCAGCCGAGGAACAGCACCACGAGGTTGTTCCCCAGCACCAGGTTGAGCATCGCGAAGATGAACAGGTTCAGGTACGCGAAGAACTTCCAGTACCCCCGGTCGCCGTGCATATAGCCGGCCGAGTAGAGGTGGATCAGCGCGCCCACCCCCGTCACGATCAGCGTCATCAGGAGCGAGAGCTGGTCGATCCGGTACGCAAACTCTACGTGCAGGTCGCCCGCCGCCATCCACGTGTAGAAGGGTGCAACGATCGGTTCACCCTGGAACCCGACGAACAGGTACACGGCCAGAATGAACGGGATCGCCACCACCGCCGTACCGACGGTCCCGATGAGACCTTCCTTCCGCACGGCCGGGACGAAGAGGGCGACGACGCCGTTGAAGAAGGCGCCCGCAAGGGGAAGGAGCAGGATCAGCCAGACGAGCGGCGCTGTGTTCTCCATGTAGTTCGTTGGTTGTCAGTTGTTTGTCGTCAGTTGTCCGTGGATCGCTGTTCAACTTTCGCCTGAAAACAAGAGCCGACAGCGACCGCAGCGAGCGTACAACTGACCACTGACTAATACTTGAACAGATTGATATCGTTGATGTCGACGGTCAGCTTGTTGCGGAAGATCGCAATGATGATGGCGAGGCCGACGGCTGCTTCGGCGGCCGCTACCGACATCACGAAGAAGACCAGGATCTGGCCCGACACGTCGGCGCGGCCCTGGCTGACCGCCACCAGCGTCAAGTTGACGGCGTTGAGCATCAACTCGACCGACATGAGGATGACGATCACGTTTCGCCGGAGCAGCACCCCCAGCACACCGATGACGAACAGCACGGCGCTCAGGGCCAGGTACCAGTCGAGCGTAGTATTCAGATCCATAGGGAAACAGGTAGTCGGAGCGGCGTAGGGGAATCTCGGTTCTATCCGGTTAAATGAAGCGCCGCTTCGCCAGCATGACAGCGCCGATGGTGGCGACCAGGAGGAGGATGCCGATGACTTCGAAGGGGAGCATATACACGGTAAAAAGCTGCCGCGCGATCGACGGCGCCGTACCGGTCAATGCCGATTGTGCAACCGGCGCCGCCTGCGGGAGCACGTGGAGACCCACGGCTACCGTATACACGAGCAGGCCGAGAAAAGCCATGCCCAGGATGAATGCCAGTCCCAGTTGCCAGTTGAATGCTTCGAGGCGGGGCAGTTCAGCCAGGTTCAGCAGCATGATGACGAACAGGAAGAGCACCATGATGGCGCCCGCGTACACCAGCACCTGGACGACCGCGATGAACTGGGCGTTGAGGGTGAGGTACAGACCCGCGATGCAGAACAGGTTGAGCACGAGCCAGAGCGCGCTGTTCACCGGGTTTCGCGCGATGAGCATTCCGAGTCCGGCAGCCACGGCCACGATCGCCAGCACGACGAAAAGAATGGATGCGAACATGTGTACGGGCGAACGTGATCGAAAACGTGGCGGCTGCGCTGCCGAGTCAAAATTTAACAGCAGGCCAAGTTAGCCAAATCACATCCCACCGGCAACAAAAACGTTGGTAAAGCCCACGTGAAGAACAAGGGACCAGTTGAAAGTCGAAGGTCGGAGCCTGACACCAGTTCTCCAATTCTATTGTGTATTCAGGCTGCTTCCATTCTCCCGACGAGCGCCTCTGGTCTGTCATCCCGACGAGCTTGCGAGGAGGGATCTGTCCGAAGTATATCCTCTGAGCTGATTCTGAGCATCGCGTTCCATAAAGATCCCTCACGGGAGCCTGCCCTGAGCGCAGACGAAGGGTTCGGGATGACAGCTATCCGGTTCGGGGAAGACTGCCACCAATGCACTGCAATTTCCGAGAACTGGTATGAGAGGCTACTTGGTAGGCGAGGATTACAGGTTTTCAGGCGAGCATATCGGCCCCAACCGTCCCCTTGAGGGGACCACAGGGGTGTAGGTGCGGCTGTTTGGGGGACACCACACCCCTCGAACGCAAAGCGCGCGGCCTGCAACATGGCAAGCCGCGCGCCGCGCGTACCCGATAAGGCTCCAGCGTCCCTACTTGGCGGGCTCCGGAGGGGTAAGCTGGCTCACGTCGATGGATTGGACGGCGGCCTTTGCGTCGTCCATCGTGATGCCGCTGCCCTCGGCCGCGACCATGAACCGCCCGTTCACCACGATGCTGTACTCGGCCTGGCTGCCTTCCTTCGTAAACTTCTCGTGGGAGGGATACTCCCCGTATTTGCCCGTCTTCTCATAGCCGGTGTCAGATTCGCTCTCGATTTGCATGTTGAGCCAGGTATAGCCCAGCGTCGCGATGCCCTGCATGCTGCCGAGGTCTGTGATCGAGACCCGCATGCTCTTGTCGCCAGAGCCGTACTGGCCCGTGGCCGTCGACATCGTGTATCCCATCGTCGTCGACTTCTGCCCACTGGCGTTGGTGCGGCCCATGCCCGCCGCGCTGTTCGGCAGGAGCGCCTTGAGCTTCTGGAAGTCGGTCACTTCCAGCGCTTCGCCCTTCATGGCATCGAGCTTGGCGAGATCGACGCGGTCGACCGCCGCCTTCACCTGAGCCATGCTGACGCCGTTGCCCTCGGCTGCCACGAGAAACCGCTGGCCTATCATCACGGAGAAGCTGGCCGTCGGGCCGCTCTTGTCGAACTCCTCGTAAGCCGGGAAGTCCTTGTACTTCACCGTCCGCATGTAGCCGTCTGCGGATTCCTGCTCCACCTCGCCGCTGGCCCAGGCGTACCCCAGCGCGGCGAAGGCCCGCATGCTGCCCATGTCCGTGATGGTCAGGTCGATGGAGCCGTCTCCGCTCTCGTACGTGGCGGTGGCGGTGGACATGTTGATGCCCAGCGCGGCGCTTTTCTGGCCTTCGGCATTCGTCCGATTCATGCCGGAGAGTTGATCGGGCAGGAGCGCCTGGAGTTCGCGGAAGTCAACCGTCTCGACGCCGCCGCCTCCGCCGCCGCCGAGCATCGCGCCCAGCACGCCCATGCCGGCGCCGGCGTTCCCGGCCCCGCCTGCATTCATGTTGCCGCTGGACGATACCGAACCTGTGCTGTCCGACCCCAAGATCGCGTCGTCGATCGCTTCAGTTGCCGCATCGCTGGCTTTCTGCGCCGCATCGTCGGCGGCCCGGTCGACGGCGTCGCCGGCCACTTTCTCGACCGCGTCTCCGGCGGCCTTCTTCGCCATTTTCTTCAACCCGCCGAACTGTGCGTGGGCCGGCTGCGCCGCTGCCGTGACGAGGAAGATGCAGACGCCGAGGCTGACAATTCGAGAGAATAAACGCATGGTTCAGCCCTCCTTAATGTGGATACGGAAAGAGTGATCGCAGAATGGATATATACATATAGCGAGATTCGGAGCAGAAAGGGCGCACGGGTACGACCGAGACTGCGCCGGAAGCCTATGATACGGCATTTTCATCTCAGATCACGCATCCTTGAGCACTTATTTTATTACCGGTTAGCGCAAGGCCGTGTCTATGGAGCAATGCCCCGTCCGTACGACTGGAAAACCTAAACGCCGTCCCTGTCGTTACTAAGACTTGCAAACGGCAGCCTGTACTGCCCGGCTCATTCTAGCTCACCCAAGCTAAAGGAGGAATCATGGCCTATACCCTTCCCGACCTGCCTTACCCATTCGACGCACTGGAGCCTCACATCGACGCGCGGACGATGGAGATCCACCACGACCGCCACCACGCAGCCTACGTTAAGAACGCGAATGCGGCGCTCGAAAAACACCCGGAACTCCAGAACAAGTCGGTCGAGGACCTGCTTCGCGGCATCAACAGCGTTCCGGAAGACGTGCGCACCGCGCTCCGCAACAATGCCGGCGGCCACGCCAACCACAGCCTGTTCTGGAAAGTCATGTCGCCGAACGGCGGCGGCCAGCCCACCGGCGCGCTCGCGGACGACATCAAGAATACCTTCGGCTCCTTCGACGCCTTCAAGGAGAAGTTCACCAGCGCGGCCAAGACCCAGTTCGGCAGCGGCTGGGCCTGGCTCGGACTCGACCAGAACGGAAAGCTCCACGTCCACGGCACCCCCAACCAGGACAGCCCCTACATGCAGGGCCACATCCCCATCCTGGGGCTCGACGTGTGGGAGCACGCCTACTACCTCAAGTACCAGAACAAGCGCCCGGATTACGCTGAGGCGTGGTGGAACGTGGTGAACTGGGACCAGGTCTCCAAAAACTACGAAGCCGCTAAACAGCAATCGCGGAGCTAGCCGCCGCGTCGTACACGACTGTCCGGAGGGTAGCGGGAGGCGCCGCTACCCTCTTTGTGCTTTCGGGTGATGGGCATCGACCCGTCCTTCTACTGTCGCGTCATTCGCAGCATTGCGGCCATCCAGGGTCGGTATCCGCTGTATCGTAGCCGCCGAGGACCGAGCCGTCACGCGCGGAAAGGTAGTACAGCCATCGCCCGAGCGGCTCCTCGGTAGGCACGATCACTTTCCAGGCCAGCCGAAACGCGGCGCCATAAGGCAGAATGACCAGTTTGCTTTCAGGCTTGCCGAGCAGCTCGAGATCCGGCCCGAGGTCGCTTTTCGCGATGTCGATGGCCTTCTCCTGGGAAACGGCGGGGCTGGTGCGCTCGACCTGAACGTCGTCGAGGTAGTCTGCGGTGACGTAATAGACTTCACCCTTCTTGGTCATGTTCACGGCGAAGATGCCGCCCTCGACCGGGATACCTTCGTACGTCTGCTGGAAAATGACGTGGTTGGCCCGAAGATGATTCTCGATCTTTACTGGCGCAAGGTTCGGAAGTCCGGATGTCAAGTCGAATAGCTTGCGATGGTCATCCAGGAACTGCCGCGCGATCTCCAGCGGTGTGCCTTGTCCAACCGCAATGGGGGATCCTCCCAAAAGAGAAACCCGAGATCCGGACCCATCGCCCCATTCCACCTTCCATTCAGGGTGTTCGCTCCGGAACTGTTCAGCGGCATTCACCTGTTCCGCAGTGGGCTTTGCGTACGGTGGCGTCGGAATTTCCGGAAAGCGGGGGCCGCCTTCGGGATTCTGCGTCAGGGTCGGTCCTGCGGTTTCGCCTTCCGAGCCGCCTTGCCGGGGGCCAGCGGCATCGCACGAAGCGAGCAGCAGCGTGAGCAGGCAAAGGGTAGCAAGGCGCGGAGTCAGGAATGGAGAGTGCATAGCGGAGTTCCGTGCTTCGGAGGGAGATCCATTCCCCCTTCCAATGAGCCGCAGGGAGGGCGCGCAGGCAAGCCGGAAGACGCCCTCATGCGTATTCGGAAGGGTAGGTGCAAACCCTCCCGTTGTCAAGGGCATTTTTACGCCCACAGACGGCCTCAACCCTCCAACCTCCTAACACCAGCTCTGTAGAATTATTGTGCACGGAGTGAGGCCACGTCAGCGGTCTCGATTCACCGGGTGACTCCGAGTCACCCGGTGAATAGCTGCATGCAAGCGCCTTGCTCTTTCGCGGGAGGAGGTGGGATACGCGCGTCGTTGCCGCGACTTGCGTACCGGTTGCCTGGCGCAGGGACCTTTTGTTTTGCTACGGTTCGTGCATTCTGTTTCCTCAGAGTGGGTTTATTGCTTCGGTTTGTAGTCCTCCGGTCGAGTGAGCGGGCGTTGATCGGAACCGTCTGCGTTCATCGTCCAGAGCGTACCGGTCCGTTCATCGTATGACCCATAATAGACGATCTGCTTGCCGTCCGGGCTCCACGAGGGTAAGCCACCGTTTAGCGCGAGCAGATGTTTACCGCTTCCATCAGGGTGCATCGTCCAGACGCCTGTGGTGGGGTTGTTAGGGCCGCCGCCCGAAGAAGTCCACGCTATCCATTTCCCATCAGGTGACCATGCGGGACTCCGATCGGTTCGTTCATCGGTCGTCAGCGGCCTGGGCGTACCACCGTCTACATCCACCACGAGGATCTCCTCGCTCAGGACGTCTGATTGAAAGAGATTGACGTATGCTATCTTTGTACCGTCTGGCGACCATGCAGGATCATTCCCCCCCTCCTTAACCACGCGTTCCTTCTCGCTGCCATCTGGGTTCATGGTCCAGATGCCCGTGTTTTCCAGGCGATAACCGGAACCGGAATTGAAGGCGATTCGCTTGCCGTCAGGGGACCAGTCTGGCTCGAAACACATGCCCCAGTCCGTAAGCTGCGCTACCTCGCCTGTAGCCAGTTCTATGACGTAGATGTCGGCATCGAAGAGCACGCCCCGCACGAAGGCGACCTTCCCACCGTCCGGGCTCCACGCCGGGAGCCAACCCACCGTCAGGAAGCGCTTCCGGCCTGTTGCTAGATCAAGCAACCATACCTGCATGTCCGCCCCAAACTGGACTTCTTCCGGCGTCTGTGGGAAGTGTGTGTACGCGATCGTCTTCCCATCCCGGCTCCACGCAGGGTAAGAATCGATTGTGTTGAAGGTTTCGACCGGCAGGGTTATGGGCTCTTCCTCCCCTCCACCCTTAGAGGACAGGATGGAGTCGCATCCGGTAGCCAGCGAAGCCAGCAGGCAAACAACTGCCCAGCCACAAAGAGGCGCAAGATGAGTGCGCAGGCGATGCTTACGAAGGAACGTCAGCATGATGCAGGAGAGAGGGTGGTTTCTGCTGAGAGTCTAATGCAAGCCCCCCGCATAATCAAGGCCAGATTCCACCGCCTGTGTAGATCAGATGTGAGGCGATCCGCTTCCACGTTCGGCAAATACAGCGGTGTGCGTCACCTATACGCCCCTTTGTGAATGTGACGGAAGAGGGCAATAAAGAGACCAGAGCTATGTCATGGCACTGCCCTCGCTGTGATGTTGGTTTGACGGCTGTGGTAGGAGAAGGTCACCTGGTGCTCCCCTGACCCGTCGGCGTTCACGATCCAGATCTCCCCATAGCCCGGATCCTGATAGTGGCAATAGTCCCAGGTCACCCGCCGGAAGACGACCTGCTTCCCGTCCGGACTCCAGCCGGG